>JAFGKK010000077.1 GCA_016928575.1 Anaerolineales bacterium | reverse complement strand
GCGACCGCAGGGAGCGAAGCAATCTCCTTCGCTGGAAAAAGAGGGAGATTGCTTCGCCCGCCCCGGCGCGGGGTGGGCCGGGGTCGCCTCGCTCATCGCAATGACATCGCTAGGCTTTTTCAACACCCTGTTAGGATGTCACCTGGAATAATCCGAGGGAACCGGTTTACTTTCCGTGTAATCCGCGGTTTTATTTCTGATACTCCTCCGCCATCCGCTTCAACTGTTCGACGGATTTTTGCATCGCGGCGGAGTGCAATTCCATCCCCTTGCGCCAATCGCCGTAGAAGCGGAGGAACGCCTTCTGGGCGTCGCCGTTCCACTTCGGCTCCACCTCCTTGACGGCGTCGGCCAGCTTTTCCACGGCGTTTTGGATCTGGCGGTTCGCTTCGTGGACTTCCTTCAGGAATTTGCCGAGGTCTTCGGGATCGAAATCGATGACGGCCATGATTCCCCCTGTGTCGGGTGGGTTAACGGTTGCCCCGTTGGTAGGATTCCCATTCCGGGTTGAGGTACTGCTCCCGCCGGTTGACTTTAATCGAGCGGAACAACCGCTCCTGCGCTCTATAACTCTCGATCTGATCGATTATTTTTTTCCCATGGGGATTGGTTTCGTGCATGAATCCTTCCTTCTTGCGTCCTTCCCAGTTGAAATCCAGAAACCTCGAGGAAGATTCCACTTTTTCTTTTTCCGCGGTTAAAAAGCGGATCTTCTCCAGCAGTTTATCCGCCAAGCGGTCCGCTTCCGGCGGATGGATCTGGACGTCACGGTATAAATATTGAGGAGGTGGAGTAATCATTTTTCCCCCTAATATGGTATTGCATCGGATTATAAACCATGATAGTATCGTTGTCAATAGACGACGCGGAAAATATTGTCAGCGATATGGACACACAGGGGGATTGCATGGCGCGCATTAAAGTGAACACGGAAGAGTTGAAAACCAAGGCCGAGGATTTCGCTTCGGCTGGCGATGCATTTAACCGGGCCGGGGAGGAAGTCCTCGCCACGGCGCTTTCCCTGCCGAGTTACGACGGCCAGCTTTCGGGCGCGGCCCGCAAAGCGGCCTACGACCTGCAAAGCCAAGCCCAGGAAATGAACACCCTCCTGGTCGGCGACGCAGAAGCGCTGCGCAAGACGGCCAATGATTTTGATGCGGTAGATAATCTTACGGTTAATACGCTAAATCAATATCAAGAGACGTTATCCAGTAGTGATGGCTTTACTCCAGGTGTTTCTTATTCCAGTGGAGATTCTTACCTTGGGTATAAATTTGATGAGAATAATCCAGACTCTATGATCCTCTGTATATATGGAGAGTGTAAAAGAGTGATTATTACCCCTGAAAACGAAGACGCGATTAGGGATTTTATGCTTGCCGTGGATGGTGGAACCGTCACTATTCCCGATCCCATGGATCCAACTGGAGACTCTACTCTGGAAATACCCGTTACGGGCTATAAGAATGCGAAAAATGCATATAACAATGCAACAATTGCTGGAGTAGGTGGGGCGCTGGTGACTATTGGTGCAGGTCTCGCCTTGATATTTACCGCAGGAGCGTCGACGCCAGTAAGTATAGTTACCGCCGCGGGGGGAGTGGCAACCAGCACAGGCGCAGGGCTTGTTCAAGATCAAGCCGCTGCTGATATGAAACAAGCAACCAGCAATGCGGCGGCGGCTTGGAACAGCATATTTCCCGGCGAAAACAAATCGGGGGATTCCTATTACAGCATCATTGATCAAGGTCCGGGGGCGGGCCAACCCGTTTACGATCCTCCGGAAGTACCCATCAGCAGCGAGACGCCGGAACCGAATTAATGGCAGCGAAGAGGGGTTTCGAACCTTTCCTTCCGGGAAGAAGCGATGAGCCATTATTTATTTCTAATAATTATTGAAGTTGTTTTTTGGTTATCGATATTCTTATCATGCATGGTGATAGGAATTCGAGGTAAGATATTTTCGATTCCTTCGGCATATTCCCCTTTTTGCCTTCTATTAATCGTCATCGTTCCAACAATAAACCTCATGATCTCCATTGAAAACGAGGATGCAGTATGTATTCAGTCATTTCGATTATGGATCGTCTTTTTATTCTTTATATTTTTTATCGGAATGATTAACTCGAGGAACAAAACTGTTTATTGGGGTGTGGGAAAAAAGGAGTTAACGCGGATAATTCAGAAAGTCCTTGAAGTAGAAAAATGGGAATTTCACCCAAATGGAGCAACTGATGCGGTCATTATCAGCGATCTTGGTCATCAACATATCATTATATGTAGAAGGATATTTTCATTGGGCGTGATAATTACTGTCCACTCTCCGAAAAAGTGGATGCGTGAGAAAGGGCAACTGCTGACGAAAATCAACCATGTGCTGTTTGGGAATGCGATGAATTTCCAAGGCAGGATATTCCTGATTGTGCCGGTTATTGTCTCCAGCTTCATGCTGTATCTATACTATGTAACACTAAGATAATCCATTCCATTGGGGGAGGAACAATGAGACAAATCGCCAATCCGCTTAACGAGAAAACGCAAGAATATTTTCATCAAACCAAGGAAAAAATCCTTCTTTCCTGCGGCGGTTGGAAATCTGCCATTAACACTTTTTCAGATGACAACGGTCTTATCGCGCTAACTATGGATAACAGCCAAATTATCCATTCGATGCGAATATCCGATAAGCTTTTCGATGGATACGAAAAAAATGAAATCCAAGAACATATTATACATTTGATTAATAAATCAATTATCCGGGCGGGAGAAAATGCTGTCAAGGAAATGCAAAAGGCCATTTCCGAAAAAGAATTTACGAAAATATTATCGAATGAAAGGGAATTGGTAAAAGAACAGATTGAAGTATTATTAAAAAAGAATGACTGCTCAGTTCAACAATTGTCCTTAAAAAAGAAAACCCATTATTCATCAAGTGGTAAAATAATTATTACCATATCCGGGAATAAATTAGTTCAGGCCATTACAATAATGGGAGATTTGCTTAAGAAGGAGAAAAAGGATATTTTAGAACGGGAAATAATTGAAACCATAAACGAAGCCAACCAAAAAATAATGGAGGAATTGCAGGAGGCAATAAAAATAAACGAGGAGGAGGTATATAATGTTCTATTAAAAAAATGAAAAAAACGTCTGCTCCGGCGCAGTCTTCGGACAAATGGAATAGTAAGTAGATTAGTAACTTGAATATTGTGTGTTGGTGTCATATACGGGTGGAATACCAGGGATATGGCAGAATGCTGGAAGGACACAGAATGTCATGGTGAGTAATTCACAAGGTGCGCGCTGTGCCTTCGGGCAATAACCGTTTTTTTCCCCTGGGCGGGAGCGGAGCAAAGAGTCGATCTCCTTCTTCTATAAAAGAAGATTGCTTAGCTCCCTCAAAAACCTCGTAAAGGCCCTGTGTAACAACTTCTTCAATCGCTGCGAATGAACGCATTATCCCTTGGTATATGGAAGGATAAGTTGGGTAAAGAGGATGGCGCCAATAATAATTTCGGGTGTATGATTATCGTCTCTTTTCAGGATAGACATTAGCTCTTCGCCATGATGTTTGCCATCTGGCCCGGATCTTGGAATACGCCGCGGTTTGCGAAATGTGCAATAGCGGCAAGCGGGATGATTGGCTAAAATCCAGAGATGACAACCGTACCGTCAAACGGTTCCCCGATCAAGTCCGACATCGCCGGCGAGTTGTGGCTCGGCATCTCGCCGTTCCTCGGCGCCGCCCAAATCCTGTTGACGGCAATCTACCTAGCGGCCGGAGGCGGAAAGGCGTTTTGGCCGCAAATCCTCCTCTTGTTCGTCTTCCAAACGCTGGCCAACACCCTTATCACCCTGCGCACGCGGACGCTTCGGGAGATTTACCCGTGGATGATCCTGTTCGCGGGATTCAATTGGACGATGTCGTCGTTCATCGTCGGCTTCGCCGGCGGATACCCGAGCCTTTTCTGGATGATGTTCATCCTCGGCGCGATCCACAGCGGATTGTTCCTCGGCCGGCCGGGCATCCTGGTCAACGGGTTTATCGCCAGCACGGCCCTTTCCCTGCCGGTTCTTATCCAAGGCGGAATGACGGCCGGCGCCGCCGTGGGGATCGGACTGGAACTGCTGTTCCTGCTTATCATCGGCTTCATCACCGAAAAAACCGCGTATACGCTGTTGCGCGAGCGCGAAAAATCCCGCCAGGCGGAAAAGGCTCTGCGGGAATCCACCGACGAGCTGATTCTGGCGCTTGAAAAACAGCAGCACCATGCCTCCGACATGGCCCTGCTGACCGAAATGGGCGAGTTTCTCCAGGCTTGCCAAGCGCTGGAGGATACCTACGCCATCATCGGCTATTACACGCCCCGCTTGCTTCCGTTCAACCACGGGGTGCTCTTCCTGATGAACGATTCACGGACGGCCCTTGAACCGGCGGCCGCCTGGGGCGGAATCGAACTGGGCCGCAACGTACCCGCCTGCGCCGCCGCCCAGTGCTGGGCTTTGCGCCGGGAGCAGGTGCTGTGGATGGATGAATTCTCCACCGGGATGCGCTGCCACCACGTCGATTCGGCCGCGGTGTCGCAATACATGTGCATCCCGCTCTTCGCTCAGCGCGAGGTGCTCGGCCTGTTGCACCTGCAAAGCCGGAAAGGCGAAGCGGAGGATTCCGTCCCCGGCGGGGAGGGGCAAACCCGGGTGCTCGCGCTGGCCAAGACGGTCGGCGAGCATATCGCCCTTGCCGTCGCCAACCTAAAACTGCGCGAAACCCTGCGCAACCAATCGATCCGCGACGGCCTGACCGGGCTCTTCAACCGGCGCTACCTCGAGGAAACCCTCGAACGCGAGATCCACCGCGCGGTCCGCGAACAGGCGCCGCTCAGCCTGATCTTCCTGGATATCGACCATTTCAAATCCTTCAACGACCAATACGGCCATGAAGCCGGCGATGCCGTCCTGCGCCGGCTGGGCGCGTTCCTCGCCGCCCAGGTGCGCTACGAGGATATCGCTTGCCGCTACGGCGGCGAGGAGTTCGTGATCGTCCTGCCCGACGCCGCGCTGGGGATCGCCTTGTTGCGCGCCGAGGGGATCCGCACGGGAATCAAGACTATGGCCGTCCAGATCGGCGGGAAAACGCTTTCGGGAATCACGCTCTCGCTCGGCGTCTCGGCGATCCCGGAATGCGAACCTTCCGGGGAGATCCTGTTGCGCGCGGCGGACGCGGCGCTGTATCAAGCCAAGGCCGAAGGCCGCGACAAGGTCGTGGCCGCAAATCCGGCGAAGTGAAGAACACCGGCGGCGCAACGGTAAACATCATCGTGTCTGCTCAGCGGGTTTACTATTGAAAAGAAGTACCGCGCTTTCCCTCTTCACCCCTATCCTCCGTCACACCGGACCCACACGGCGAAGCCGGGGCGGGATTGAGGATTTGGAATAAAGAAAGAGAAAGGACGAAGGGCTGAGGAGAGCCAATTATTCTTCACTGCTCCGCCAGCGATCGTCATGCCGGCCTCGCCGTGGCGCCTGCCCTCACGCCCGCCTTCCCGGCGCGGGGGAAGCGGCGCTATGCCAGGAGCGGGGGTAAGGGGAAACCGAGATCCGGAGGCGTTTCGCATATAATTGGCGGAATGTCCGGAACCGCCATTCCATCCTGATTTGAGGTTTCCACCGGCATGCCCCCCAAACTCACCTTGCGCGAAAAGTGGATCTACGGGTCGGGCGACCTTTCCTTCAGCCTGACCAGCACCATCGTCGGCGCGTTCTTCGCCATCTACCTGACCGACGTGGTCGGAGTCCCGGCTGCGGTCGCCGCCCTGGCGATCTTCGTCGGCGGCACCTGGGATTACATCAACGACCCGATCGTCGGCTACCTCTCCGACCGCACCCGTTCCCGCTGGGGAAGGAGGCGCCCGTTCCTGCTCTTCGGCGCCGTCCCGCTGATGGCGGCCTTCGCCCTGATGTGGTGGCGGCCGCCGATCGCCGATCCGCTTTGGCTGGGCGCGTATTTCTCGCTGATGTACCTTGTCTACGAACTGGCGGCGACCTTCGCCTACATCCCCTTCATTGCCCTGACCCCCGAACTCACCGCGGATTACGACGAGCGCACCGCGCTGATGTCGACCCGTGCCTTCTTCTCCATCCTCGGCAGCCTGATCGCCTTCACCGTACCGCTGATGATCGTCGGAACCTTCCGCCCCGAAAACGCGGGGCGGATTTTGGCGATGGGCGCGGTGATCGGCGCCTTTTGCGTCCTGCCCCTGTGGCTGGTGTTCTTCGGGACCCGCGAACGGAAGGAGTTCATGCGCCGGCCGCCGAAGGGGCTGCGCGAGTCGATCGCCGCCCTGCGCCGCAACCCGCCCTTCGTGTTCAACCTGGTGATCTACCTTTTCACCTGGGTCACGGTCGCCATCATCCAGCTGATCATGCTCTACTACATCAAGCACGTCGTCCGCCAGGAGGCCAACAACGACCTGATCATGGCGACGATCTTCATCGTGGCGATGGCCGCCCTGCCGCTGTGGGAATGGATCTCGCGCCGGCTGAACAAGCGCTGGGCTTACATTCTCGGGACCGCCTTTCTGGCGGCGGTTCTGCTCGCCCTCTCCGCGCTCGATCCCTCCATCCGCCTGCCCATGATCCTGGCAATCTGCGTGCTGGCCGGGATCGGCGTCTCGGCCGCCCACATCGTTCCCTGGTCGATGCTCCCGGACGCGATCGAATACGGCGAATTGCAGAGCGGGGAGCGGCACGAGGGCATGTACTACAGCCTGATCTCGCTGGCGCAGAAGATCGCGGTCTCGATCGCCCTGCCGCTGGCGTTGTTGGTCCTCGACCGATCCGGATACGTCCCGGGCAACGCCGCCCAGCCCGAATCGGCCGTCAACGGAATCCGCCTGATCGCCGGACCGATCCCGGCCGTGCTGCTCGGGCTGGGGATCCTCTTCGCCGTCTTCTATCCGCTCGGGCGCGAGAACTACACCGAGATCGCGCGCACGCTCGAAGCGCGGCGGGCGAAGGCGGACCCGGCCGGTCCGCCGGAGGCCGCCGATGATTGACGTCCGGCCGGTCCGCACAGCCCGCGAGCGGCGCTTGTTCCTCACCTTTCCCTGGCGCATCTACGCCAAGGATCCGCTGTGGGTGCCGCCGCTGCTCCCCGAACGGCAAAAGGCGATTGATCCGCGGCGCGGGCCGTTCTTCCAGGACGGCTACGCCGATTTTTTCCTGGCCTGGAAGGACGGAAAGACGGCGGGAACGATCTGCTGCGCGGAAGATACCGCCGATACCCGCGCCCGCGGCCGCGCCGACTGCCTGTTCGGCTTCTTCGAATGCATCGAGGATTATTCCGTCGCCGAGGCGCTGTTCCTCCGCGCGGAGGCGTGGGCCCGCGATCACGGGATGAAGGCGATCTACGGGACCTACAACCTGGACCGGGAGGATTCGCGCGGGATTTTGGTGGAAGGGTACGACCGCCCCCCGGCGATGCTGTGCGGACACAATCCGCCGTATTACGCGAAGTTCTGCGAGCGCTTCGGGATGACCAAGCGCCACGCCGACAATCTCGCCTATTGCGCCGACATCGATCTTTCCGCTCCGAAGATCCGGCGCCTGATGCACCTGGCTGAACGGGTCCGCCGGCGCAAGAACATCGCCATCCGCGGAGTGAACCTGAAGGATGTGGACGGCGAAATCGACCGCATCTGGGACCTGCAGAACCGGGGCCTTGCGCATTTGGACGGCTTCGTCCCCTATTCGCGCGCGGCGATCGAGGCAATGGTCATGCCGCTCAGGGACCTGGCCGATCCCGATCTGGTCCTGTTCGCGGAAATCGACGGCCGAACCGTCGGCTGGTTCCCGGCCATCCCCAACTACAACGAAATCCTGATCCACCTTAACGGTTTGCGCTATCCGTGGGATTACCTGCGGGTGCTGTGGTACCGCAACAAACGGCCAAAAGGCATCGCCATCAAGAGCGTGGCCGTTCCGCCGGAGTATTGGGATACCGGCGTGGCGGTGCTGCTGTTCGACGAGATGGCCCGGCGCGCCGCCGCCAAGGGTTATATATGGGCGGATCTTTCGCTGACCGGCGAGGACAACCCCGACACCTGGAACATCGCCCACCACATGGGCGCCAAGGTCTATAAGCGTTACCGGTTTTATCGGAAAGAGGTATAACCTCCCTCCCGTCCGGGGCTGTCTATGGACTACCGCGCGGCAAGCCGCGCAATGGTGATCCTCCCGCGAAAGCAGGAAAAAGTCGGAAGACGGCGTCTGGGGATATTTCCACGCAGTTGTTGGTTCGTCATTCCCGCGCGGTTTTGGCGGGAATCCAGGGTTTCCACGACAGGAAACCCGTCACGAACACCCCGCTTCATAATCGTTCCGGTCCCCAACAACTGGGAAGGGAAATATTGGCCCCGGCTTCGCAGGGTAGGCGCGGGTACCTGTCCCGGGTTTCGCTTGGGATGACGATCCGGAGAGAGATAAGAGCTCTTCTTGGATAATCCCGGATTTAATAATTGGGGGATGAATATTTTTCCTCCCGCCCAACCGCCGAAAAAATATCAGGACCCCCTTCTCCCAACGTCAGTCGGGAGAAGGGTTGGGGATGAGGGTTGGGAGAAGGGTTGGGATAAGGGCAAGGGATGAGAGGTGGGAGATGGACTGAATATGAGGATTAGGAGGAGGCTGGGATGAGGGCTGAGAGAAGAGCTGGGCATGAGGGTTGGAGGAAAGGTTGGGGATGCAGGCCGGTAAAGGGGAAACCTCCCTTCTCCCAACGTCAGTTGGGATTAGGGCTGGGGATGAGGGCTGAGGGAACTTAAGGCGTTTTGCATCGTCTTTATCATATATGAAAACGGCCACGCGCGGTTTTTCCACCCTTGTTCCGGAGGTTAGAGTATCCGCTATGATCCGTTCTCTTTGGATTCCCGGTATACTGGTTTTTGCCATGGCATTTCCATCTGCTTGTTCCCCTTCTTCCGGCCAAGCCGCGGCGGCGCAATCCGGCTTGCCGCGGGAGACCGCGCCGCAGGTGCCGGACGCCGACTTCGCCGAATTGGTCCGCGGCAATTCCGGTTTCGCCTTCGACCTGTACCGGGAAATTTCCCCGGGGGAAGGCAACCTCTTCTATTCCCCTTACAGCATTTCCATTGCGCTGGCGATGACCTACGCCGGGGCAAGAAACCGGACGGCGGAGGAGATGGCGCAGGCGCTGCATTTCACCCTGCCGCAGGAACGCCTGCACCCGGCTTTCAATAAATTGGCGCTGGAACTGGCGGGCCGAGCCGCGGCCGCCGGCTTGGATCCCGATCAGGCGTTCCAATTAAACGTCGCCAACGCGCTTTGGGGGCAGACCGGTTTCCCGTTCCGGCAGGATTTCCTGGACCTGCTCGCGCGCAATTACGCGGCCGGCATGCGCCTGGCGGATTTCAAACAGGCTCCCGAAGCCGCCCGGCGGGCGATCAACGATTGGGTGTCCCGGGAGACTAAGGATAAAGTCGAGGAAATCATCCCGGCCCCGCCGCCCGAGATCATCACCGTACTCACCCGCCTGGTGCTGGCCAACGCCGTGTATTTCAAGGCCGCCTGGCTGTACCCCTTTGAATCGCATGCCACCCGGCCGGGCGCATTTCGCCTTTTGGATGGGACCACCGTCGAAGCGCCGATGATGCACGGGCAAGCCCGGTTGCCGAGCATGCACGAAGATGGATTCACCGCCGTGGAGTTGCCCTACGCCGGGAGCCAGGTCTCGATGCTGTTCCTGGTTCCGGATGAGGGGCGTTTCCGCGAGGTGGAATCCCGATTGGATGCCGGATGGTTGGATGCGGCGGTGGCCAGCCTGAAATCCGGGCGGGTCGATCTGATGCTTCCGAAATTCCGCTTCGATTGGACGGCGGAAGGATTGCCGCAGGCATTCCAATCCCTCGGCATGGCGGAAGCCTTCACCATGAACGCGGATTTCTCGGGCATGGACGGCGAACTGGACCTGTACATCTGCGCCATCCTTCACAAGGCGTTCGTTGCTGTCGACGAAGCGGGAACCGAGGCCGCCGCTTCGACGGTCGTGGTCATGTTCGAAAAAGCCGCCCAGATGAGCTCCGCCAGCATCACCATCGACCGCCCGTTCTTCTTTCTGATCCGCGACAATCCGACCGGGACGATCCTCTTCCTCGGCCGGGTGATGAATCCAGCTGCATAGGAGTCCTCCCCCGCTCGGTGCTCTGCGCCGAGCGGGGGAGGATCGAAGAGGGGGAGCAAGAGAGGGGGAAGGAGCTCATATGAAAAAAGGAATCTTTTCAAGTTTGGTTCTCCTATCCGTCCTGCTGCTGCTTTCCGCCTGCGCGCCCGAAACGGCCGAGGCCAAGGAAGCCCGTTCGGATCTAGTCCGGGATCCGGCGCCGCAGGTTTCGGATGCGGATTTGGCCGAGTTGGCCGGCGGCAACAACGATTTCGCCTTCGCGCTTTACGGCCAAGCGGTGAAGGGCGGCGGAAACGCGTTCTACTCCCCCTACAGCATCTCCGTCGCGCTGGCGATGACCCACGCCGGCGCCAGGGGACAAACGTCCGAGCAGATGTCGGCCGCGTTGCATTTCGCGCTGCCGCCGGACCGACTGCATCCGGCGTTTAACAAACTGGCCTGGGAATTGGAAGGCCGCTCCAAATCGGAGGAGTTGGCGCCCGACCAGGTCTTTCAGCTCAACGTCGCCAACTCGCTGTGGGGCCAGAGCGGTTTTCATTTCGAACAGGAATTCCTGGACCTGCTGGCGGTGCATTACGCCGCCGGCCTGCGGCTGGCGGATTTCCGGAACGACGCCGAAGCCGCGCGGCAGGAAATTAACGATTGGGTCAGCGACTCCACCAACCAAAAAATCAAGGATATCATTCCGCCGGGTGCCTTGGACGAACTCACCCGCCTGGTGCTGGCCAACGCGGTCTATTTCAAGGCCGCCTGGCTGCACCCCTTCGATGCGGAGTTCACCGAGCCGGGCGATTTTCATCTGCTGGATGGGAGCGCCGTCTCGGCGCCGATGATGCGCCAGCAGGCGCGGCTGAACAACGCGCGGGGCGAGGGATTCACCGCCGTGGAACTGCCGTATGCGGGGCGGCAACTCTCGATGCTGATCCTCCTGCCGGACGAGGGGGCTTTCGAAAGCATCGAGGGCCGGCTGAATTCCGAATTCGTGGATTCGGCCTTGGCGGCGCTGGATTACGGAGAGGTCATCCTCTCGATGCCGAAGTTCACCTTCGAGTGGTCCGCCGGTTTGGCCGGCGGGCTGGCCGCGTTGGGGATGCCCGATGCGTTCGATCCTGGACGCGCGGATTTCTCGGGGATGGACGGGACGCGCGACCTCTTCATCACGGAAATCATCCACAAGGCGTTCGTCGCCGTCGACGAGGCGGGCACCGAAGCCGCCGCGGCGACGGTCGTCATCGTCGGCACCACCTCCGCCCAGCCGGAGCCGCCCCTGCCGATCGCCGTCGACCGCCCGTTCTTCTTCCTGATCCGCGACAACCCGACCGGGACGATTCTCTTCCTGGGGCGGGTGATGAATCCGGCGGTGTGAAGATCCTCCCCTGTTTGTCGTCTTCCGATAAACGGGGGAGGACAAAGAACCCCCCGTTCGTTTCTGATCCGGGACGGACCGGCGGGGATTTCCCCCGAATGGACAGAGTTATGAACCCGGTGATGTGATACCAAACCGTACATTTTCGAAAAGCGAATCGACGGATTCCCGGACCATTCGGCCGCGGTTGAAAAGTTAAGGATTTAGCGGTATCGTCGAATGCACGCTGATGTGGAATTCGTCGGAGACCACCATCAGGTTGTCCAGGTCGTACAACGGACCGCCGTTCTCGAGCGGTGTGATGTGATGCAGCTGATACTGACCTCCGGGTCCGAAGGGCGCTAGGCCTGATTGCATCAGAGTCCGGTTGGCTTGGTTGAAGCCGGAGCTCAGAACCGGATCGTTTTCGACGGCCTGCCAGAAGGCGGCCCGGAATTCGTCGAAATTATTGAAGGTCTGTCCGCGCAGTTGGGTGGCGATCTGTTCCGGGATCAGGCCGATCCGCCCGCGCGTCGAGGCTCGCAGCCAGTCTTCGCCCGCCCGGACCGGCGGGAGCCTGGCGCCGCCGGACACCGTTCCCGCGATATTCCGCGGCGTAGCTGCCGGCGCCGGACCGAGAGGCGCCATCGCCCGGCGACGGAAGCCTTGCAGCACCTGGCGCTCCAAGTCCTCCACCGTGTTCACCCCCCGCAGCAACCGCAGCGCGCGCGGAAAATCCTCCTGCTGGATGTGGAAGTAAATTTTTAACTGGATCATGATGTTGCCGTCCAGCGCCGCGCCGCTTTCTAGCAAACGGTCTAGTAGCTGCTGGACTTCGTGTATTTGCGGGCGCGTGAGGTTGGGGATGACGCACAGGGAGGAGCAGTTGGTCAATATCTGCCGAACCGCCGGGGACATGGTTTCGTAGGCCGAGCGGGTGGCGGGATTATCGACCAGGAACGCCCGGGTTTCCGGATTCAAACCCCGCTGCCACTCCAGGAGGTCGGGCGCCCGCATATGTCCGGTTTCTCCGGCGAGATGGTCGGAGATCCGCCGGCCGAGGTTCCGGCCCGGCGCGTGGCTTTCGGCGTCGGCGACGAGACGGCGGATCTGCTGTTCGGCCTCCACCACGTTGCCGGCGCGCCGCGCTTCCAGCGCAGCCCGCACCGTCCCGCGCAGCGCGCGGAACGCGGCCAGGGCGCCGTGCAGGTCGGTGATTGCGCCGACGATGTCCAGCGCCACCCAGAACAAGGATGGTTCTTCTTGAGAGATGGCGCGGGCTTTGTCGAAATCGGTGCCGTTCATGGCGGCCTGCAGCAGGTATTCCTGCGCGTGCGTGACTGCCATGTATCCGCTTACTCCGGCCGCGCCCACGGCCGCGATAAAAGTGCCGGCGGCGACCAGGCTGGAACCGCCGCTGGGAATCGCGGCGATAAGCCCCAGCACCAGCGCCACCAGCCCGATCGCCAGGTCGACGAGCACCCGGTTCTGGGCGGCCTGCGCGGCGGCCTGCATCCGTGAGCGCAAGACGATCCCCATCCGGGCATCGTCCCGGATTCCCAACTGGTCGCGGGTGAGGGCGATGATGTTGGGCAAATCCCAGACGGAGAGATCGCCGTCCCGGACGGCCTCCCGCACCCGACGGATGTTGTTCAGCGTCTCTTCGGTTTCCCCGTACAACATCCTGGCGGCCGAGGGGGAACGTCCCGAAGCGATCGTATTGAGGTCGTCGATGACGCCGTCGATGTCGATGTAGGCGTCCGATTCAATCGTCGTGTAAGCCGCCAGGATGGGGTAATCCGCCTCAACTTCGTTTCGCGCAAGCGCGTATTGCCGGCGCCGCTCCTCGAGGTCGCGGTTGACGCGTTCGAAACGCGCCGGATCGGTGATCGTCGTTTCGCAATCCACCTCGCTGCATACGGTCTGCCGGAGTCCGTTGCGCTCCGCCACCAGGGCGCGGATGGAACGGACCTCGCCCAGCAGCCGCCGGGCCGCCGCCGCCAAGCCGGCGGTGGCGGCGTTGGAAGCCATGCCCGCCGGCGTGTAGCTGCTGATTTCTAGGGCGTGTTCCCCGTAGTCTCCCCTTGTCGGACGATACTCAGTCCTTTCCGGCGTCAATCCGTAGCGTCCGCGCTCGCCGAGCGCGCGCTCCTCGCTTATGCTCAATGCCTCGCTCAGATTGGCGCGGGCCATGGTTTCGATCTGGTGCTCGCTGACCTGGTTCTCGCTGTGGATGCGCCCCGCCGCCGCGTCGACGATCGGCTGGATTCTGTCCTTGACCGCCAGCAGCGCTTCTTGCTCTTCCAATTGGGCCGCGGGCAGGGGAACGCCGCCGGGAAGGGTGCCCTCGCGCCGATAGTCCTCGGCGCGCCGCCGTTCGCTTTCGATGTCGGCGCTGGAAAAACGCCGCAACCGTTCGGCGAAACTCGCTGCGGCGCCGGCGTCTCTATAGTCAAGCACCAGTTGGGTGAGCTGGCGGTATACGTATTCGGCGTCCTCGGCCAGGGCGATCCCCTCAAAGTGATAAATTGGACCGGCGGGGAGCGTCGACTCCAGGATCTCGCCGGCCGGCGCTTCCGCTGCGCTGGACCATGGCCGTTCCGTTCCCGGCAGGCAGGTGTGGGTCGTCGGATCGCAGTAGCGCCGGACGGTATTCGAGTCCGGGTTTTCCTCCTGCTGCGTCACGTGCGCCAGCTCGTGCGCCAGCAGCTTGCGACCCTCGCCGGTTTCCGGTGCGTAGCGGCCCGAGTCGAAGACGACGTCGGAGCCGGCGGTGTAGGCCAGGGCCCGGATGGATTTCGCCGAAGCGGCGGCCTCG
>JAFGKK010000076.1 GCA_016928575.1 Anaerolineales bacterium | reverse complement strand
GGAGAGGGGGAAGGGGCCAGGGGATAGGGGTGAGGATGGAAAAGAGCAGGATTTCATTTCAGTATTACTGAGGCTGAGCAGATACCAAAATTTTTATAAATCCTTCTTGTGCCTCTTGTGTTCTTTTATGCGCTTTTTGTGTAAAAATCCTTCACCCGGCCGGCGAAAGGATTGCTTTTTCCCGGTTTCCTGGAGCACCTGTTGCAGATCGCTCAGCTCGAACGGCTTGCGCAGGCAATGGACCTTATTGCGCTCGATGAAATCGCGGGCCGCCTTGCTGGCCGAATCGCCGGTGATGAAAATGATCTTGCGGGCCGTCCGCGGATTCTTTTCCTGCGTCTTGGCGTAGAACTCCAATCCGCTGATGCCGGGCATGCGGATATCGCACAAGATGAAGGCGTAGGCGGCGGCCGAGATCAGTTTCAATCCGTCCAAGCCGTTACCGGCCGTATCCACCTTGTATCCCATGCGCTGCAAAGACAGGGTGAGGACGTTCCGGATATTGGCCTCGTCGTCCAGTACCAAAATTCTTCCGCCCTTGGCCGGGACGGATACGGCCGGGGGAGTGGGCGGCTTCGCCGCGGTTACGTCGCCCGGCGGGATGATCGGCAGTTCCACGAAGAACGTGGTGCCTTTTCCGAGCGCGCTCTCGGTCCAGATCTGTCCGCCATGCTCGGTGGCGATTCCATGGCAGATCGAAAGCCCCAACCCGGTTCCGGTGCCTTCGGGTTTGGTTGTGAAGAAGGGATCAAAAATCAGGGCCAGGACATCTTCTTGCGGGGATCGTCTTAATGGAGTGGGGCTCTAAAGCGTCGGCTCGATTTTCATACGCAGCGTGTAACCATGGATCGCCTTTACTGATCTCACCGGCTTCCGCGCCGTCGGCGGCTGTCTCGACTGCGTCCCCTTCCTTGGCGAGGGTCTTCTCAATGGTGAGTCGGACGCTCGGATCGTCATCCGCGATCAGAATGCGCGCAGTCTCCAACGGTTTCTTCTCCCAGATCCGCGGGCCGGAGAGCGGGCAGGTGCACCCGGACGACCAGGCCGCACTCGGCGCGCCGGATTTCGATCCGGCCGCCGTAATTCCGGAGGATATCCGCCGCGGGTTCCAGCCCGAGCAGAGTCTCCCCGCCGGGTTCCAGAATCCCCCGGGCCTCGCCGTCCGGCCGGATTGCGATCTCGGCGCATACCCCCGGCTTCCCCGCGGGGGCCGCCGCCCGCAGGCCGAGGCGCATCGCACAGCCTCCGGAATCCCGGAACGCCTCGGAGAGGTTCAACAGCAGACTGAGAAAGGCCAGATAGAAATGAAGCCGGACGCCGAACAGGGACGGCAAATCGGGAGCAGCGTCCTCCGTCAGCCGGGTGTCGTTGCTTCCCATTTCTTCTGAGATCACGTCGATCACCTCGCGGAGAAGTCCGTCGAGGGCCACCGTTTCGCCGGCTTTGTCCTCGGCGAAGTACGCCTCCCGCAGGCCGCCGACCAAATCCACCACGCGCTGGGATTCGGACTGGCACAGCTTCAGATACGCGGCCAATTCCCCGGGGAGATCGGGCTCTTCCAATGCCAGCGCCAGCGCGCCGCGGGTGGCCTGCATCGCGTTGTTGATTTCGTGGCAGATGTGCGAGGTCAGGCGGCCGATGGACGCCTGCCGGTCGCGCCGGGCCAGCTGGCCGAGGAGCTTGCGGAACATCTCCCCTTCCCGGCGGGCGCGGCCCAGGCGAATTTCGATCTCGGACGACAACAGCGGCAGGAGAAGGTAGTCGTCGGCGCCGGCGCGCAGGACGGAATCGCGCCGGGCGGGATCGTCGATGATGGCCACGATCCGCCCCGGATGGCCGGGCAGGGAATCCAACCGGCCGGCCGCATTCTGCGGCCCGGTCAAATCGATCCATAGGCTGAGGTCTTCCTGAGGGGATTGCGCGAAACGGCCCGGATCGTTGCGGGCTTCGTGGAGGGTCGGGAATGCTGCCAGGGTCCAATGGATTGGAAGGAGCGCGGCAATTTCATCCCTGAGTTTCGGATTGCCGCTGATCAGTATGACGGTCGCCGCCATCTTTATCCTGTGATAAAAAGATTTTCGACGACTTCCCGGAGAGATCCTATAAACGGTTTCTAAAAACCTGCGCCTCAATTTTACGGACCGTTTATGTAACGGGCGTGCTTTCATCGGCGAACGGGGTTTTGATGTTTTCCTTCGCCGGCTCCGGCGGCCGGAAGAGGAGGGCGTGGGGAGGTCCCCCGCGCCGCCGAATGAAATTTTCCCGGACTGCCAGCGCCGATTGCGGTTGCGCCGGAATAAGACGGGTCCTGCATGGCGGTTTGGAAGGAAAGATCGGCCCGCCGAAAGCGAAAAAAGACGCATTTGCTTCTATGAGGGCGTTGGTGTCAAGGCCTTAAGGGAAGAGAAAGAAATTCTCCCTCCCGATCCGCCGTGGTGCAGCAGAGGAATTGGCTTTCCCGGGATCCTTTCCAGGCGACCAGCCACCCCGTTCCAGCACCCGGAAAGGCTGATGGCTTGCGGCGGCCATCGCCGGAACGGAGTGCGGCTTCCAAGCCGCCCGGCACAGGATCGGGAATCGCAAATTCCCCCCTGTGGCGGCTG
Organism: Anaerolineales bacterium; assembly: GCA_016928575.1. Lineage (NCBI taxonomy): Bacteria > Bacillati > Chloroflexota > Anaerolineae > Anaerolineales > Anaerolineales bacterium. The sequence goes on along the minus strand of JAFGKK010000076.1, from coordinate 18,593 downwards.
CGGATCGTTGTCTGCCGGGCAAGGCACTGCCCGGGGATCATCCGCTCTTCCAGATAAAAAGGACGTCCCCCCGAACCGCGGAGTGGAAGGGGGGACGTGGAATGCCGCAGTGACGCAGGGCGGTTGGGCTAGATGTATAAATCGCGCTTGTTGTAGGCGAGGTAGGCGGCCGCGACGCACACGGCGATGATTCCCGCCGAGAGCAACACGTAGCCGCCGTCTAGCGCGCCGTCGCGCAGCAGCGCCGCGGCGTCGAAGTACTTGAAGGGCGTGAAGTACTTGAGGAAATCCAGGTCCTTCTGCATCCCCGAAATGACCGACATTATGTAGGTGGTTAGGATGATCCCGACCGCGGCCGAGCCTGAGAGTTTGTACTGCTTCATCGCGCAGCCGAGCAGCAAACCCAGGGCGAGGAAGACCAGCTCGATCAGGAACATCGCCTGCATCTCGAGCGAGAGGAAGGCGTAGAATTCAGCGTCGGGCGCGTAGCTCGCCACGAAAAGGAGCGACATCGCCCAGGTGATCAGGACGAAGGCGGCGCAGTTGACCAGCGCCGCCAGCGCCTTGGCGGTGATCACCCGGCTGCGCGAGACCGGCAGGACGAGCGAGAATTCCACCGTTTTGTCGCGCTCCTCCTTAGAGATGAGGTCGGTCCCCCACATCGCCGCCGCGATCGCGCCCATCAGCCCGAAGTAGACGAACAGGATCCCGAAGAAACCGGTCACGGTGGTGAGGTTGAAGGCCCGCAGGTTCATCGCGTCGAGCATCGCCTCCGGAACGGTGTCCAGAAGCTTCAGGCTTTCCGGATCGCCGGCGAAGGCGGAAAACTTGGCGGTTCCGATCATGATCAAGAGCCCCATGATCACGCACCAGATGACGAGCGATTTCAGGTTGGTCCGCAGTTCGCGGAAGAAAATGTTCATCGCGCCTCCTTACGAAGCCGCCGGGATGTCGCGGCGGAGGTACAGCGCGTAGGCCAGGGCCAGCGCGCCGACCGACACCCCCACGTTCAACGCCGCCAGGGGCCCGTTCCACGCGCCGGTATTGACGATGTAGGCCGGATCCCAGTGCTTGAACGGCGTGATGTACTCCAGCTTGACGTCGCCCAGCATCCCGCTGAAGGCCGAGAGCACGTAGGCTCCGAAGCCCAGCCCGAGCGAGTAGGGGGTGACGCTGCGCACCCGCTTGACGATCAGCGAGACCGCCAGCCCGACCGCGAGGAAGAAGACCTGGAACAGCGGCAGGCTGGCCATCACCAAGAGCAGGACGTGGGCGTCGTACTCGTGGCCGTCGTTCCACACGGCGACGGAAAGCAGCGAGACAGCCCAGGTCAGGAGCGTGGTGAGCCCCATCGCCGAAAGGGCGGCCAGCAGCTTGCTGTTAAGGACCTGCAGCCGGCTGACCGGCTTGGTCAGCAGGAAATCCGCCGTCAGCTCGTTTTCCTCCACCGAGACCAGCCCGAAGCCGTAGTTGCCGGCCTGGATCGCCAGGCAGATTTCGACGAAGATCAGCAGGAAGGCGTAGAACCCGAGTACGGTGGCGAAATTCAGCTTATCGATTCCGAACGCCGCGCGCAGTTCGGGCGGGAACTTGGACCACAGCTCGTTGATCAGCGCGGCGTCTTTGGCGAACCCCGGGAAAATCGAGAAGAACAGGAACATCAGTGCCGCGACGGCGGCCGACCAGACGGCCACCGACCGCAGCCGGGTGAGAAATTCGTGTCGGAAGATGGTTGCGCTCATCGCCGCCGCCTATTCGTAGTAGTGCATGAAGATTTCTTCCAGGGTCGGCTCCTCGATGGTCACGTCGTCCAGCTTCAAGCCGCCGATCTTCTTGACCACCGCGTTGATGTCGCCCTTGAAGAAGAAACTGACCGTTCCGTCCTCGGTTTGGAGGTTGGTCGCCCCGGCCAGCTTGAGGTCGGCCGGCTTGAGCCCCTTGGCGGTCACGCACACCTTTTTGTAGTTGTTCTTCTGCAGGGTGCGGATGTCGGAGATTTCGACGATTTTTCCCTCGCGGATGATGCCAACCCGGGTGCACAGGCGCTGGACCTCGCCCAAAATGTGCGAGGAGAAGAAGACGGTCACGCCGCGCTTGTTTTCCTCGCGGATCAGATCGAAGAACTTGCGCTGCATGAGCGGGTCGAGCCCGGCCGTCGGTTCGTCGAGGAAGAGCAGTTTGGGGCTGTGCAGCAGCCCCTGGACGATGCCGACCTTCTTCTTGTTACCGTAGGAAAGGTCGCTGATCCGGCGGTTCATCTCCAGTTCCATCAACTCGGAGAGTTCCTTCATCCGCCGGGTGCAATCTTTGCCGTAGAAGCTGGCGGAATACTTCAGCAGGTCGATCACCTTCATGCCTTCGTAGTAAAAGACCTCCGAGGGCAGGTAGCCGATGTCGCGGCGGATTTCCGGCCCGTGCTTGGTCACGTCCTTGCCGAAAATCCTCGCGCCGCCGCGGGTGGGGTGGATCAGCGATAGCAGCAGGCGGATGGTGGTGGACTTCCCGGCGCCGTTGGGGCCGATGAAGCCGAAGATCTCGCCTTCCTCCTCGCGGAAGGAGACGTCGACGATGCCCCGCGATTTGCCGTAGTATTTGGAAAGGTTGTCAACCTCAATGATGCTCATAGGCAGGCTCCTTGTGCCCGTCGGGATGGATGCGCCCGTTGACCGGCGGTTAATCCTGATCATTATAGAGCGGTTTTTTCGAAATGGAATAGACCGGCGCCGGTTTTTACGCGCCGCCGGTCCGAAGCTCCGGCATGGTGCCCGGGAACCCCTTGAGGTGGGAGGATGATCCGGCCTGGCTTTTCATAGCGGCGGACTGCTGTTGCGGACGAGTCTCAATCGAATCCATCGGACGCGGTTTTCCGGCCGGCCGGAAGGCGCCGGGGCGGACGGAATCCTTCGGCGTAAAGAGCAATCCTGCCGCGGCGGAAGCTTCCTGAGGCCATTCGCGCGTGAAACGGCCAGTAATAAAGAAGAGGCGGGCATTCCCGTACTACCCGCTGCTTTTCGCCCTTGACAAATAAGTAAACACTGTTTACTATTGTCCTCGATGGCTGGAAAAGCGGATCAACCGCAGAGGCGGGATCTTTCTCGGCAAAAGATCCTTGATAAGGCCAGGAAGATCTTCCTGGAAAAGGGCCTGGCCGGGCTTTCGATGCGCAAGCTGGCCAAGGAGCTGCGCCACACGCCGGGCGCGCTCTACAAGCACTTCAGCGGAAAAGAGGAGATCCTGCAGGCGATCCGCGAGGAAAGCTGGGCGATCGCGGGCGCGCTGGACACCAACCTGCCGCCGGACCTGGGCACGCGGGATCTGCTGATCGAGAACGGCCGGCAGTACCTGCGCTTTGCGGCTGCGTACCCGGAGCATTACCAGCTGATGTTCAACACCCCGGACCTGCCGTACGGCGCGCCGGAGGAAATCCGGAAGCATCCGCAATTCGCGCCGGTGGTCGCGATGGTGGCGCGCGGCGTGCAAAGGGGGGAAATCGCCCTTCCCGCGGGCTACGATGCGGCGATGCTGGCCACCCAAATGTGGATCACCATCCACGGCGCGGCCATGCTGCGGTTGACGGTGATGAAAGCCTACGGCAGGGAGTTCGAAGAATTCTTCGACCAACTGCTGGTGGCGATGGTGGATACGGTGGTTCGGAAATGAGTTTTTTTTACCACTAAGTAAACACCGTTCAAATGAATGACCGCGCAGCTTGCTGCGCGGTAGCAAAGCCCCGCCCCGGCTTCGCCGGGCGAGGCCGGGGAGCGCAAATGCGAAGAACTGCGAGGCAAGCCGCGGGGTATTCATCATCCCGCGAGAGCGGGATAAAAGGAGAGTCCGGATGTCGAAAATCGATAGGCGCACATTTCTCGGTTGCTCGGCCTTGACTCTGGGGGCGGCGTGCCTGGGCTGCGGCGGGATGGCGTATTGGGCGGCGGCGCCGCCGCAGGCGGAATACCTCGAAGGTTCCATTTCAGGAGCGGATGGCATGGACAAGAAAGTTCTGGTTGCTTACGCATCGAAGTGCGGATCCACCGGCGAGATCGCGCAGGCGATCGCCGAGGAACTGGCCGCCCGCGGCCGCGGGGCCGAGCTTATGCTTGCGGAAAACGTCCGGGACGTGAGCGGCTACTCGGCCGTCGTTTTGGGCAGCGCGGTCCGCTTCGGCCGCTGGCTATCCCCGGCGGCGGATTTCGCGGCCCGGTTCGAACAGGCGCTCCGTGAGAAGCCGGTCGCGGTCTTCAGCGCCCACATCATGGCGCTGGGGGACGGAGAGATGGACCGCTCCATCCGGGAGGATTATCTTCCGTCGGCGATTAAGCAGATCGCGCCGGTGTCCACGGAGTTCTTCGCCGGCAAATTCGATCCGCAAAAGCTTTCCTTCCTGGAAGGAACGCTCGGCCGGTTGATCGGCGCCAATAAAGGGGACCTGCGGGATTGGACGAAGATCCGGGCTTGGGCGGCGGAGCTGAATATCTGAGTCTATTCCGTCCCTGCCAGCCCTTCCTCATTCCCTCCCCAACTCCTCCCCTTCTCCTGGCTTATGCCAGGAGAAGGGGAGGGGTGCAGGGGTAGAGATGAGGCGGGAGGTGGGATGAAATGAAGAAAAGAAGGAAGGAATCATGTCTCAGCGTATCTTGAATATCCTCACCATCGCCATTTTAATCCTTTCCGCCTTTGCCGCCGGAGCCGGCCTGTTCTGGCCGTCGGCCGGGACGCCGTTCGAGTTCACCACGGTCATGGGCGAGCAGGTGGAAATCACAGGCTCCGGCTTGTACCGCTGCGATCCGGTCGCTGGATCTTCTCAAGCCCAGGCGGTGGACGCGGTGACCCTGTTCCTGGCCGTCCCGGCGCTGGCCGCGGCCCTTGCGCTTTCCAACCGCGGTTCCCTGCGCGGCCGCCTGTGGCTCCTCGGCATGCTCGGGTTCTTCCTCTACAACTACACCGTCGCCGCCTTCGGCGTCTGGTTCAATCCGTTGTTCCTGGTCTACGTCGCGCTCTTCGGCCTTTCCCTGTTTGCGGCCGCGCTGGCCGCCTCGCAGATCGACGCCGCCGTTCTGCCGGCCCGCTGCTCAGAAGGATTCCCGCGCCGGGGGATCATCGCCCTGTGCCTCGGACTCGCCGCCTTCCTCACGGCCGCCTGGCTGGGACGGATTCTGCCGGCTTTGGCCGCCGGCGAACCGCCGTACGGATTGGACAATTACACCACGCTTCCCGTCCAGGTTTTGGATCTGGGATTGATCGTGCCGCTTGCCGCGGCGACCGCCGCGTTGCTCTGGAAGCGAACTCCGCTCGGGTATCTGCTTTCCTCGGCGCTGATCGTCAAGGGGGCCGCCATGGGAGTGGCGCTCGTCGCCATGATCGTCAACGAGGCGCGCAACGGCGTGAAGATCAGCTATCCGGAGGCGGGGGTGTTCACGGCGATGGCGGCGGCGATGGTGTTCCTGTGCGGGAAGGCTCTGGCAGCCATCGGGAAGCCTGCTGACGCGCAATGAATGCGCGGTTACCGGCACTCGCGGATGCGACCCGCATGTCGGGGTTGCGTTTCCCGCCGCATTCCTTCCCGGCCGGCTTGATCCATCCGGAGGACCGAATTCCCCCGGCTGGGGGGACGCAGACGGGCGGCCGGCGCACGATTCGCCCGTCCGCTTGCCGGATGATGCCGGAGAAAGCTTTTTTCGCGCTGGTATAATACCCGGCCATCTCTTCGAGGTCGGCGAATGGCGACTCTGCAGAAACCTCTGATCAACCCGGTTGTGGTGTTGCGGGAAGAATTCGACGATTGGGCGGTGTTGTTCAACCCCGATACGGCCGAGGCCGTGGGCATCAACCCGGTGGGGGTGGCCGTCTGGAAGCTGATGGACGGCCGGCAGACCCTCGAGCAGATCGCCTCGCAGATTCAGGAACGGTTCGCTCGGGTTCCCGGCACGGTATCTGAGGAGATCGACGAGTTCGTGGCGGATCTGGCCCGGCGCGGGTTCGTCGGGTATGAATTCGGACCGTCCGAATGAACGGAACATCCGGCGCGGTGATGCGCACACCGCGCAGCTTGGATCTGGAAATCACGGCGCAATGCAATCTCCGCTGCCGGTATTGCTATTATTTCCACAACCCCGCGGTCGAGTATCAGGATCTCCCCACGAACGAATGGCTATCCTTCCTCGAGGAGCTGGGCTCCTTGGGGGTGATGGAACTCACCCTCTCCGGCGGCGAAGCCTTCCTGCGGCCGGACATCCGCTTGTTGATCTCCGCAATCGTGAAGAACCGCATGCGGTTCCGGGTGCTTTCCAACGGCGCACTCATCGATGATGACCTGGCCGCCTTTCTGGCCCAAACGGGACGCTGTAATTGCGTACAGGTCTCGCTTGACGGCGCCTCGCCGGAAGTCCATGATTCCTGCAGGGGGACGGGTTCGTTTTTGGGAGCGGTGCGGGGCATTCGCACCCTGCGGCGGCATGGGGTGAAGGCGGCCGCGCGCGTGACGATCCATCGCCGCAACGTCGGCGACCTGGAAAACATTGCCCGGTTGCTGCTTGAGGATTTGGGCCTGGAGGATTTCGGCACGAATGCCGCCGGATATTTGGGGTCCTGCCGAATCCACGCCGAAGACATCCTGCTCACGACCGCCGAACGTCAGCAGGCGATGGACACCCTGTTGCGGCTGGAGGCCCGGTATCCGGGACGGATCCAAGCCGCCGCCGGACCGCTGGCCGAGGGAAAAATGTGGCGGGCGATGGAGGACGCCCGCCGGCGGGGCGCGTCGGCATCCGCCCTGGGAGGACGGCTCACGGCATGCGGCTGCACGTTTGAAAGACTCACCGTGCGCGCCGATGGAGGGATCGTGCCGTGCAGCATGCTGGCCCACCTCGTCCTCGGCCGGATCAACCGGGATAAGTTACAGGAGGTGTGGCTTGAAAGTCCCCGCTTGAAGGAGATCCGGGGGCGCAGTGCCGTGTCCCTCGATTCGTTCGAGTTCTGCGCGGGATGCGAGTATCGGCCATATTGCACCGGGAACTGCCCCGGGCTGGCGTACGCGCTTCTCGGCCGAATCGATCATCCCAGCCCCGATGCGTGCCTGCGACGTTTTCTGGCCGACGGCGGACGCCTGGATCCAATCCCCGAATGAGCGGATATCCGCTGCGGCAGATCTATTTCTACCTCACCGCGGGATGCAATCTGGCTTGCCGCCATTGCTGGCTGGCGCCGAAACGGGACGCGGACGGCACGCGCTACCCCGTGCTTGCCCCGCCGGCGTTCGAAGAAATCCTGCGCCAAGCCAAACCCTTGGGTTTGCAATCCGTCAAATTGACCGGCGGCGAGCCGCTCCTGCATCCGGACATATCCACCCTCTTGGCGGCGGTCCGGCGGGAAGGATTGCGTCTGGCTGTGGAAACCAACGGAGTCTTGTGCACTCCGGAATTGGCGATCGAAATCGCCTCAGCCGGCGAGCCTTTCGTCTCGGTCAGTCTGGACGGGGCGGATGCCGCCGCCCACGATTGGGTGCGCGGCGTTCCCGGATCGTTCGAACAAGCGCTGGAAGGGATCCGCCATCTAGCTGCCGCCGGGATTCGGCCGCAGGTCGTCTTTTCCATCCTACGGCACAACGCCGGGCAGATTGAGGCGGTGGTCCGGTTGGCGGAAAGTCTGGGGGCGGGATCGGTAAAGTTCAACGTCGTTCAGCCGATCGAGCGCGGCGCGGCGCTGCACGGGGGTGAGCAGAACCTCGCCGTGTCGGAATTGATCGAAATCGGACGCCGGGTGGAAGGGGAGTTGGCCCGCTCGACGCGGTTGCGGCTGTTCTTCCATTACCCGCCGGCGTTTCGCTCGCTGCGGACCCTCTCCGCCGGCGACGGCTGCAGCGTGTGCGGCATCAAGGAAATTTTGGGCGTGCTGCCGGACGGCGAATATGCGCTGTGCGGGATCGGCGTGCATGAGCCCGAGTTGGTTTTCGGCCGCGTGGGCGTCGTCCCCTTGGCGGAGGTGTGGAGGGATCACCCCGTCCTGAACACCGTCCGCGACGGACTGCCGGGTCGTCTGGAGGGGGTATGCGGCCGTTGCCTGATGAACAGCCGTTGCCTGGGGGGGTGCCTGGCGCTTAATTTTTACCGCAGCCGGAACCTGTTCGCCGCCCATTGGTTCTGCGAAGCCGCTGAGTCGCAGGGGCTGTTTCCGACCTCGCGGTTGATGCCGGAATGATCGCCCGGCTGAATCGCCGAGTCGGCGGCGTCCACCAGATGCGCGAAAACGGCCGGAGGCACGCCTGGCCCATTGGCTGTTCTCCGCCTCCGGGGGATGGTTTTTCCCGTTTTCTGACAAGGTGTATAATAAGTAATCTTTCAAGCTAGGATTATTCGGGCCGGATTCCCACAAGGAGAACGACATGCCGGAACTGCCCAAGGAAACCCAGGAAATTCCCCAGGAAAAGCCGGAATATGAAGCCCCTGTCGTCGTGGAATTAAGCGCCATCCAGCGCGGCGAAGGAGGCTTGCCGGTTGGTTGCTTTAACGGCAGCGCCGCCACTCCCACGTGCTCGACCGGTTCTTTGGTTTTCTAATCCGTAAAACACCGTCCCGAATCCCCTTCCGTTTTGAAGGGATTTTCCCAAACCGTTGCGGGTGGCGGCTGATACCAAAGCCGCCACCCGTATGCTTTCCTTCCGGCAGATGCGCTTCCTGTTTATTTCCCCGTTTTCCCCCCTGACGCCTGTCCGGTGGATGCCGTTGGGCCTTCCATTCATGGCGGCGCAGTTGCGTCGGGATGGACACGCGGCGGAGATCTTCGACCGCTTTGCCGTGCAGTCCCGCGCCGGACAAGGCGTATCCGCCGCAGATAAATCGATGCTGGCGCGGATTGCCGGTTTCCGGCCGGATTGGGTCGGTCTGAGTACGATCACCCCTCTGATTCACGACACCGTCCATTGCGCGGGGTTGATCCGCAAGGAAGGATTCCGCGGAGAGATCTGGGCCGGAGGGTATCATGCCACTGCCCTCCCGGAACTGACGTTGCGGAAGATCCCCGAATTGGACGGCGTGGTGGCCGGGGAAGGCGAAGAGGTGCTCTCCAAGCTGGCGGACGGGACGGATCCGGCGGCGCTGCCGGGAGTGTGGCGGCGGGATGGATCGGGAGTCCGGCCGGGGAATGCGCCCAAGGCTCAGGTCGCCGATTTGGACGGTTTGGCGCTCCCGGCCTTCGACCTGATGGATATGGGTTTTTACACCGAGCGGACCGCGTACACGGTCCGCGGCCATAATCTGCGGGCGGTCACCCTGATCACGTCGCGGGGATGCGAATTCCGCTGCCGCTTCTGCGCCGAATCCCTCACCTACGGGCGCGGGATCCGATTCCACAGCGCCGAATACATCCTGGAATGGGTGCGAAAGCTGGCCGCCGAATATCCGGTGGACGGGATCCACTTTCACGACAACGACTTCCTGGCCGACGAAGGGCGGGTGCGGAAAATTTGCGCCGGCCTGCGGCGGCTGGGGTTGCATCGCCGGCTGCGGTGGAGCATCCAAGCCCGCTCCGACCGGCTTTCGCCGGAACTGGCCCGATTGCTGAAACAGTCCGGATGCGTTTTGGTCGAAATCGGAATCGAAACGGGTTCCCAGGAGGAGTTGGACAGACTCGGTAAGGGCGCGACGGTGGATCAGGGCGAGCGGGCGGTGCGCCTCTGCCGCCGCGCCGGGTTGGACGTCCACGCCTATATGCTCCGGCGCACCGAAAACGAAACCCTCGCTGTGCTCGACCAACGCCTGGCTTGGCTTCGGCGGGCCGATCCCACCTCGTTTCAATGGAACGACCTGCAGATATATCCGGGCACACCGCTGTATGCCGAACGGGGCGGGGATTTTTTCGCCCGCAATCCGTGGACGGAGGAGGCCGTCACCGGATACTACTCGGCGGACCACGTTTCCGGCCTTCCGCCGGAAATCCGGAACGCGTGGACGCAAAAGCATTTCGCGCCCTTCGTCCGGCGGCATTTTTGGCGGCATGCGATCGGCCGGGTTCCGCTGGATTCGCTTGTGCGGCGGATTTGGCTGGGGGGAACGCGGCGCATGAAACGCCTTGTGGCGGGGGAATCCCGCGTTCCCGCTCGAACCCCGGATGCCGAATAACGGGGCTTCGCCGCGCGAAGATGGAGTGGCCGCCTGCTACCGCTTCCGGTTGGGCAACGGCGCGCGTTGGTACGTGGCGGCCGGGGATCCGGCGGCGGAGTCCGTCGTGGCCGGGCTGGCGTCCGTGATGAATCTTGCGCCGGCGCCCATGGCGGAGGCAGATGCGGACGGCTTGCGGAAGATGATCATTTTCAGCGCTCCTCCGGATCCGCAGCCGGAGGTTTTTTTCTGCGTCCTTCCGCGGCCCAGATCGCCCGAGTATGCGGAGTTCGATCGATACACGGCGATCTCGCATGCCTTGGCCCTCGTGCTGTTGCGGGATGGAGCCGTCCTGCTGCACGGCGCTTTGGCCGAGTACCGGTTCGAAGCATCCGCCGGCAAGGGGGTGGTCTTTTCCGCATCCGGCGGCACCGGAAAAACCACTGTCAGCCTCCGCCTGACAGCCCCGTGGCGGTCGTTGAGCGACGATGCGGCCCTCGTCGTACCATCCGGGGAAGGCGGATACCGGGCGCACCCCTGGCCCACGTGGAGTACCTTCTTTTATGCCGACCAGGCCGGAGGCATTTGGGACGTCCAAGCTTCGACTCCGTTGTGCGCCTGTGTTTTTCTCAAGCGGGCCGAGCGGGATTCTCTGGAACCTTTGGGCGCGGGGCATGCCGCCGCCTTATTGAGCGAATCGGCGCGCCAGATCAATGCGCTGGATGCCAGGCTTCCCCCCGCGGAATTGCGGCCTCTCCGGCGGGTGCGGTTCGAAGCGGTTTGCGGTCTGGCCCGGGCCGTGCCCGCGCATTTGCTGCGTGTGAGTCTGGAGGGCGAGTTCTGGCGGGAAGTCGAGCGGGTGCTGAAATGAGATTGAACCCGTCCCAAACGGCTGTGTATTCCGGAAGGAGCATGAATCCGACCCTGGGCGAACCGGATGTGCTGGAAATCGAACCGTATCGGGATCGTCCTGTCCGGGCGGGCGACATCGTCCTCTTCCATGCTCCCGGCCGGGCGGAGTCCATCGTCCACCGGGTGGAGTCCGTCACTCTCGAAGGAATCCGCACCCGGGGTGACGGCTGCTTCCAACCGGATGACTGGCTGATCGGCGCCGATCAAATCATCGGCCGGGTGACCGCCGCCCGGCGGGGCGGAAGGGTGCGGAACGTGGCCAACGGATTTTCCGGACGCCTGTGGGCGCAGTTGTTGCGCGTTGGACTGCCCTTCGGCGCGGCGGCGAACCGTTTTCTCCATGCCCCCTACCGCGCGATTGCGGGTGCGGGCCGCATCTGGTGCTGGCTGCCGTCCGGCTGGCGTCCGCGGAAGGTGCTGTTTGCGGCGAACGGGCGGCGCATTTGGCGCATGCTGTGGGGCCGGCTCGTCATCGGCCAGATGGAGGAAGGGTGCGGCGGTTGGCGGATCCGGCGGCCGTTCCGCCTGCTGATCGATCCGCGCGAGCTGGATCTCGATCCATGAAACTCACCGAGGAAGACCGCACGCTGGTCCATTTCATCGGCCGGAATTTTCCACCGCAGGTCCGGGAGGGCCTGCCGCCTCCGCCGGCGTCACCGGATTGGGGCAAGGTGATCGCCCGGGCGGAACGGCAAAGGCTGACGCCCTTGCTGTTCGAATCCGCCAAGAAAACCGGAATGCTGCGGGAAATTCCTCCGCAAGCGGTATCCGATTTTCGGCGCAATTTTCTCCGTTCGGCGAATCAAAGCGAGGAGATTTTCCGGGAGCTGGCCGCCCTGCTGGACTCTTTCGCCGCGGCGCGCATACCGGTGATTGTCTTGAAGGGCGGCGCCCTGGCCGTGGCCTTGTATGACACCGTGACTCAGCGGCCGATGTGCGACCTCGACCTGCTGATTCCGAAGGATGCCGTGCCGGAATGCGCGCGGATCCTGGCCGGGCGCGGGTACATGGAATGCCACAACCTGGGACGGGGGTTCGAACAGGAGTTCCGATCCGAACTGAGCTTTGTCCGGCCCGACGCTTCCGGGTTGATGGTGGAGCCACACTGGCATATCTTCAACCCGCCCTCCTTTTCGAAGCGCATTCCCGTGGCATGGTTTTGGGAGCGCGCCGCGCCGGTTGAGATCCGCGGCCGAAGCGCGCGGATGCTTTCCCCCGCGGCGACGCTCCTGCACCTGACGGGGCATTATTCCCTCCACCACGGGGGAGCCGGTTTGCTTCAGCTGTACGATATCGCCCGGGTGCAGGCGCGCTGGGGAAAAGCGATAAACGCGGAGGAACTGGCCGAGGCGGCGCGGTCCTTCGGGTTGCTGTCCGCCGTGCAAGCCGCTTTGCGGGAGGCGGCCGCGCTGTGGCGGATTCCCGTACCGGAGGGCTTCGACCGCGAACTGCATCGCCGCGGCAACGCCTTCTTGGCGGAGGCGACAAGCACCTCCCGGTATTTTCATCATCTGCGGGATTTTATGGGAGTCGCCGGGTGGAAAAACCGGCTGGCGTATCTTTGGAAACTTGCCTTCCCCAGCCGCGAATATCTCCGCCAGCGGTACGGCATGCGGGAGGATCGGCTGGCGGCGCTGTATTACGCGTACCGGCTCTTGCGCGGCGGGATCGGCATGGGGAATATTCTGTTAGACTTGGTGCGGAACACCGCGTTGTTTCCATAACCGAATAGCGCAGCCGGGCGCCGGGAATTAAAGGGGCGGGTTTCCGCGTCCGTCCGTTTTTCCGCCGGTTCCGCGGTCGTGAAAAGGCCAATCTTCATCATCGCCTGGTATAAAAACCGCCGCCGCCGATCTCGCTTTTTCTCCGATCCGGCGTCCTCAAATCCGCGCTTCGATCCAGCGTTGCATGTCCCCCAGCACCTGCTCGCCCCCCGGCCCGTGGAACGTCTCATGCGGCATCCCGTCGTAGATGCGAAGCGTCTTGTCTGCGGAAGCCGCCCGGTCATAAAGCAGCCGCGCGGCGCCGGGATCGACGATCCCGTCCTCGCCGCCTTGAAAGGCGAGGAACGGCAGGGTGATGCGGTGCGCCTCGCGCGCCGCGCGCCGCGCCGCGCGCAGGATTTCCGCCGCCAGCCGGGCGGAGGTTTTGCCGTGGTGGACCAGCGGGTCCGCGCGGTAGGCCCGCTGCGCGTCCGGGTCGCGCGAAAGGGCCGCGGCGTTCATCCGCATCACTCCCATCCCCGGCGCGACCGCCGAGAGGACGAGGCCGGCGGCGATCCGCGCCGGCGAAATCCTGCGGCTGATCTTCACCGCCGGGGCGGAGAATACGGCGCCGCGGAAACCGGTGGGATGATCGAGCAGGTGGTAGGCGGCGACCAACCCGCCCATGCTGTGGCCGAACAGGAAGACGGGTTTGCCCCCTTCCCATTCCAACACCAGGCGGTGAAACGCGCCGAGCGTCCGGCTGAAATCTTCGAAGCGTTCGATCCGGCCGCGCACCCCCTCGGAAAGGCCGTGGCCGATCTGGTCGAATCCGAACACGGCGATCCCGCGCGGAACGAATCGCCCGACCACGGTCTGGTAACGGCCGCAGTGCGAGCCCAGCCCGTGGAGGATGATCAGCGCCGCCCGCGCTTCGGCTTCGGGCAGCCAGGATCGGTGATGGATACGGAGGTTCCGCGGGCCGCGGAAGGTTCCTTCGTTGACGACCATGCTCTCCGGCCGTATCGGAGGATCAAAGGTGCGCGGCGAGCCAGGATTCTATGTCGCGGAACACCTGCTCGCGTTCCGGCTCATTGAAGATCTCGTGGTAGAGCCCCGCGTAGATTTTCAGCGTCTTATCCTTGGATCCGGCTTTCTCGTGGAGGATTTGCGCGCCGTCCGGATCCACCAGGCGGTCCGCACCGCCCTGCATGGCGATGAAGGGCAGGGTGATCTTGCCGGTTTCGGCCGAGACGCGGATCAGCGCCCGCAGCATCTCCGCCGAAAGCCGGGCGCTGGTCTTCCCGTGAAACACAAGCGGATCCTCGACGTAAGCCTTAACCACCGCCGGATCGCGGGAGATGGTAGCCGGATCCACGGGAAGGACGCCCGCCGTGGGGGCGAGGAGCGAAAGGGCCCGGGCCATGAAGACGGTTGTCTGGGTGACGTGCGAGGCGACCTTGACCACCGGCGCCGAGAACACCGCGCCCTGGAACTCGGCCTGATGGTCGAGCAGGTAATACGCGGCGATCAGCCCGCCGATCGAATGGCTGAGCAGGAAGATCGGCTTGCCCGGCTGCCACTGCTTGATCATTCCCAGGTACTCGGTGAAGCAATCGGAAAAATCCTCGAAGCGTTGGACGTACTCGCGGCGCCCCTCCGATTTCCCGTGACCGATCTGGTCCATCCCATAGACGACGTAACCGCGCGGAACGAAATACTCGACCACGTTGAGGTACCTTCCGGAATGCTCCCCCAATCCGTGGACGATCGGCAAGACGGCCTTCGGATCCCCGTCCGGCATCCAAGCCTGGTAATAGATCAAGGTGTCCCGGACGCCTTTAAACTTGCCTTCAATGTGATTCATGAAGACTCCTTTTTCAGATTATTCATAGGATTGTACATCCGGCGCCCCGCAAGGAAAGTAAATTTCCTGTATAAGGATTATTGCCGAAACCGTCGCCCTGCGGAGCGGGGTGTTCTTAACAAGCATCCACGTCCTCCAATCACTTGATTCCCGCTAAAAACACCCCCGGCGAAGAACGCGCCGAGGGCCGGCGCGGGAATGGCATCAAATGAAAACACGAGGGAATTACGGCAAATACAGACATATGGGAATGACGGAAAAATAAACAATGCGGAAATGGCGACGCAACCAGAATGTGATGTTGATGAAAAAACCGCTTTCCAGACGGCAATTTACCCCATCAGATTATTGAGAGGATGTTTCGGGACACAACACCGGCAGGGTTCTGAAAAATGTCATAGACAACGGCATCCCGAGCATTTTACATAATTTTGGTGGGGAGATGTTTATCGCGAGCGGCTTCGTCAAAGGCGGGCCGCGAGCCAGGCTTGCACATCGTCCAGAACCTTTTCGCGCTCCGGTTCGTTGTGCGTTTCATGGTACAAGCCCTCGTAGAGTTTGAGGGTTTTGTCCGCCGATCCAGCCCGGTCATAGAGCATCCGCGCGCTGTCCGGATGGGCAAGCTTGTCCGCCGTGCCCTGCAAGGCGATCAAGGGCAGGCTGATCTTCCCCAGCTTGTTCTCGATGGCCAGGATGGTTTTCAGTATCTCCGCCGCCAGCCGGGCGCTGGTCTTGCGGTGATGGACGAGCGGATCGCGGATGTACGCCTCCACCACGTGCGGATCGCGGGAGACCGCGCGGGGATCGAGCGGCAGGATTTCCGCCGTCGGCGCGAGGACCGCGAGGACTTTCCCCGCCGCGATGACGGCGGGGGAAACGCGTCCGGGGACCCGGATCGCGGGAGCGAAAATCACGGCGCCCCGGAAATACTCCTGGTGTTCGAGCAGGTAGTAGACGGCGATCAGGCCGCCCATGCTGTGGCCGAGGAGAAAAACGGGCAGGCCCGGCTGCCGGGCTTGGACGATGCGGTGGTAGATCGCCAGCGTGTCGGTGTAGTCGTCGAACCGCTCGACGTATTCGCGCCGGCCCCCGGATTTGCCGTGGCCGATATGGTCGAGCGCATAGGCGGCGAATCCGAGCGGGACGAAGCGGTTGACGACGTTCCCGTACCGCCCGCCGTGTTCGCCGAGCCCGTGGACGATCAGCAGCGCGGCTTTCGCCTCCCCTTCGGGAAGCCAGGCTTGGTGATAGATCTCGATCCCGCGCACGCCTGGGAACGTTCCCTCGATCCGGTTCATTTGTCCTCCGTTTCCGCCGCGCTTTCGCGCGCGCCTCGCTGGACCGACGCTTGACGGGCGTCAATCGCCGTTGTGGATTGCGGTCGGACACCCGCCGATCAACCGGTGGAAAGCGCGATCAACCATTGCCCTACAAAATAACAGGCGAGGATGACCGCCTGCGCGGCGCGGAACGGGCGCCGGAAGCGGTTGACCGCCAGGACGGCGTCCGAGAACATAAACAGCAAGGCGCCGGCCGCCGCGGCGATCGTCCCCGGCGTGGGGTTTGCCAACGCCCGGCCGACGGCCAGCGACGCCATGATCACCACAACCGAGACGTATGCTCCGACTGCCGCCTTCATAATCGCGGACAGGGCCGGCCACAGATACGCCAGAATTCCCGCGCCGATGAATCCGAGCACAAACAGAATCCAGGCCAATCCGCCGCCCGGCCCCGCGGCGAAGAAGGCCAGTGCATAGCAGACGTGCGTGAACAGGAAACAAACCAGCGCCATGAGGAAATGGCACCGGGGGAGCATCAGCAGAATATCCCCGGCCAGCGAAAACAACAGGCCGATTCCGATGGCCGTGGCATACGGATCGGGTGGAAGCCCGCCCGGAAGGAGGGCGGTGATGAAAATCAGCACCGTGGTCAACGGCTTGCAGACGTAGATCAGCGCGCGGCGCGGCGGGCGCAGGTAGTAGCCGAGAATCGTCAGCCCGGCCGAGAGGAGGATCGCAAGGGAGACGAAGGGGATTAGGGATTCCTTTTCCATTCCGTACCTGCCTTCCGGACCCCCAACCCCCGTCCCCTTTCCCCTCTCCGGCAGTTACTCCGGGAGAGGGGGGAGGGGTGCAGGGGAAGGGGGTGAAGCCCAATCCAGCGTGCGGGTGACGGCTTTCTTCCACCCGGCGTAAAGCCTTTCGCGTTCCGTTTCGCCCATCCGCGGAGTCCATTCCTTTTCCTTGCCCCAATTGCCGCGCAATTCGTCCAGGTCCTTCCAAAAACCGACCGCGAGCCCCGCGGCGTAGGCCGCCCCGAGCGCGGTGGTCTCGGTCGTTTTCGGGCGGATCACCGGCACATCGAGGATGTCCGCCTGGAACTGCATCAGCAGTTCGTTGCGCACCATCCCGCCGTCCACTTTGAGCGCCTGCAGGCGGACGCCAGAATCCTTTTCCATCGCGTCCAGCACCTCGCGGGTTTGATAGGCGGTGGCTTCAAGTGCGGCGCGGGCGAGGTGCCCCTTATTAATGAAGCGCGTCAGCCCGACGACCGCCCCGCGCGCGTCGGAGCGCCAGTGCGGCGCGAATAATCCGGAGAAGGCCGGAACGAAATAAATCCCGCCGCTGTTCTCCACCTCGCCCGCCAGCGCCTCCACGTCGGCCGAGGTCCGGATCAGACCGAGGTTGTCGCGCAGCCACTGGACCAGCGCGCCGGCGACGGCGATCGAACCCTCCAGCGCGTAGACCGCCTTTCGGCCGCCGAGTTTATAGCCCAGCGTTGTCAGGAGACCGCTCGCGCTCGGCGCCGGGCGCTCGCCCATGTTCATCAGCATGAAGCATCCGGTGCCGTAGGTGTTTTTCGCCTCGCCGGGATCGAAACAAGCCTGACCGAAAAGGGCCGCCTGCTGGTCGCCCAGGGCGCCGGCGATGGGCGCGCCCGCCAGCGGCGTTCCGGAGTCCTTGCCGACGGAGCCGTAGACCTCCGACGAGGAGCGGATCCGCGGCAGCATCGCGCGCGGGACCCGGAGCAGCGCGAGGAGCTCTTCGTCCCAATCCAGAGTCGCCAGGTTCATCAGCAGGGTCCGCGATGCGTTGGTGACGTCGGTGACGTGCAGTCCGCCGGTGAGGTTCCAGATCGTCCAGCTGTCCATGGTCCCGAACAACAATTCGCCGTCTTCCGCCCGGCGGCGCGCGCCGGGAACGTTGTCGAGCAGCCATCGGATTTTAGGCCCGGAGAAGTAGGTCGCCGGCGGCAAACCCGTCGCGGCGCGCAGCCGGTCCGGACCGACTTCGCGGGCCAGCTCGGCGCAAATCCCGTCCGTGCGCGTATCCTGCCAGACGATCGCGTTGGCGATGGGCCGGCCGGTGGATTTCTCCCACACCACGGCGGTTTCGCGCTGGTTTGTGATCCCCATCGCGGCGATCTCCGCCGGATCGATCCTTCCCTTCGTCAGTGCGCCGCGGATAACCTCCGCGGTCCGCCGGCGGATCTCCAGTGCGTCGTGCTCCACCCAGCCCGGCCGGGGGAAGATCTGCCGGTGCTCCTGCTGGTCCGCGGCGACCGCGTTCCCGCCGCGATCGAAGATCATGAAGCGGGTGCTGGTCGTTCCTTGGTCGATCGCGCCGATGTATTTGGGCATCGGGTTCCTCCCCGCGGAGACGGAGCCGGCGGCCGGGGGTCCGCCGGCCTGGTTTTGGCGCGGGTTCAAGCCGCGCGGTATTGAAGTATTGTACAGCAAGCCCCGTCCCGGGATTTTTTCCGGGTGCGGCGGCCGATCCTCCCCAACGGCGGTCCGACCTCTTTCTCCTTGGTCGCGGATCGACACCCGTATCCGCCCGGGCCGTGTACAACACTAACAGGGTGTTGAAAAAGCCTAGCGATGTCACAGCGAGCCCCGCCCCGGCTTCGCCGTGGCGAGGCCGGGGGAGCGAAGCGACCCCGGCCCACCCCGCGCCGGGGCGGGCGAAGCAATCTCCCTCTTTTTCCAGCGAAGGAGATTGCTTCGCTCCCTGCGGTCGC
>JAFGKK010000075.1 GCA_016928575.1 Anaerolineales bacterium | reverse complement strand
CTTCCGCGGAGGTGCCGAGACCCAGGATCGAACTGGGGACACCGCGATTTTCAGTCGCGTGCTCTACCAACTGAGCTATCTCGGCGGTTGTTTATTGGGCTGTTTATGAAGCGCGGGAATTCTACCCGCGGGGGGTGGGAATGTCAAGCAAAAGGGGCTTGAATTCGGCGCCCAACGGGATGCCGGCGCCGTCGAGAACCCCGCCCCGGCCGGAATCCCGGCCTTTCCGTCAAATCCGCGCGGCGCCTAGTCGGATAAATTCTTGCTGGCGAAGTTCGGCTCGCTGGTCAGGTTGACGCCCAGCCGCCGCAGGCCGGCTTCGTCGCCCGAGGTCGGCAGGTGGGTCAGGTGCATCTCGCAGCAGCGCAATTTCTTGAGCTGCGCCACCGCCTCCTGCGCCATCGGGTTGGTGGTCGCGCTGATCGCCAGGGCGGTCAGGGTCTCGTCTAGCGAGAGGCTGACGTTCTTGGCCGCGAAGGTTTCCCGCTTGAAGGTCCCCACGGCGTCGATCACGTTCGGCGCCAGGAGGTGCATCCGGTCCGGGATGCCCGCCAGCGATTTGATCGCGTTCAACACGGTGGCGGAAGCGGCGTGCATCAGGACCGAGTTCTTCCCGGTGACGATCCCGCCGTCCGGCAATTCAAGGGCCGCGCCGACGTAGATGCCCTCGTTGCCTTTGCCCGTCAGGCCGGCCTGCTTGGCGGCGGTCCGCGCTGGAAGGACCGTCGGGCGGTCCTCCGGGCGGATGCCCAATTCCTCGAGCAGCAGCTCCTCCCTCCGGACCGTATCATGGTCGCAGAACCCCAAGGCGTATTCGCAGGCGCAGCGGAAATAGCGCCGGATGACTTCCTGCTTGGCCGCCGCCTGGACCAGCGCGTCGTCGGTGATCCCGAAGCCGGCCTTGTTCACGCCCATGTCGGTCGGCGAGCAGTAGACGGATTTCTCGCCGGTGATCTTCTCCAGAATCCGCTTGACCACCGGGAAGAGTTCCACGTCGCGGTTGTAGTTGACGGCGATTTCCCCGTAAGCCTCGAGGTGGTGCGGATCGATCAGGTTGAAATCCCTGATGTCGGCGGTGGCCGCTTCGTAGGCGACGTTGACCGGATGCTTGAGCGGCAGGTTCCAGATCGGGAAAGTTTCGAATTTGGCGTAACCGGCCTTCACCCCGCGGCGGTAATCGTGGTAAAGCTGTGAAAGGCAGGTGGAGAGCTTGCCGCTGTTGGGGCCGGGGCCGGTCACCACCACCAGCGGCTTGGCCGTCTCCACGTAGGCGTTCTGGCCGTAGCCGGCGTCGCTGACGATGTGCCCGACGTCGGTGGGGTATCCGGGGATGACGTTGTGGGTAAAGACCCGGATGCCGCGGCGCTCGAGCTTCTTGCGGAAGATGCTCGCCGCCGGCTGATCCTCGAAGCGGGTGATCACCACAGCCGCCACCGACACACCGCGGTCGTGGAGATCATCGATCAACTTGACCGCGTCCGCGTCGTAGGTGATTCCGAAATCCGCGCGGACCTTCTTGCGCTCGATATCGCCGGCGAAGATGCACAGGATGATGTCGGCTTGGTCCTTGAGGTTGTGCAACAGGCGCATCTTGACGCACGGATCGAAGCCGGGCAGGACCCGCGAGGCGTGCATGTCGAACAGCAGTTTTCCGCCGAATTCGAGGTAAAGCTTGTTGCCGGATGTTCTTACGCGTTCGAGGATGGCTTCGGTTTGCAGAGCGAGGTACTTCTCGTTGTCGAATCCGATTTTGCGGGGAGCAGTGAGCATACGCCATTATAACGCACCCGCCCGCCGGGAGCGCGGGCGGGCAAGGCGCGGGCCGCACGGATCTTGGTTGGCCGCCTTTATCGCGATGGACCGCAGCGGCGGGGGGAACAACCGGCCGGGACGGGGCGGCCGTCGAGCTTGGCCCGGACCCGCGCCAGCAGGTCGTTTTTCTGGAAGGGCTTGGTGAGGTAATCGTCGGCTCCCAACCCCAAACCCTCGGCGGCGTCGTTGATCGTCGTCTTCGCCGTCAGCAGGATCACGGGCAGGGTTTGCGTGGCGGGGTTGGACCGGACCCGCTTCAACAGCGCGAATCCGTCGAGGTCGGGCATCATCACGTCCGATAAGAGCAGATCCGGAACGGAATCCGACAGCGCCTGGAGAGCCTGCCTGCCGTCGGCGGCCGAAGCAACCTCGTATCCCGCCCGCGCCAGAATCAACTGCAGCAACCGGCGCGTATCAGGATCGTCGTCGACGATGAGGATCCAAACTTTTCTCGGGGGATCGTTCCGGGCGGGATCCGCGGACAATTCCGTTTCTCCGTGCAGGAAGACGTGCGCCGTTTCGGGATCGGCGGCGGATCCGCCGTGAAGCGGTTGCCGCCGGACAAACCGAGTATAAGAAGGATCCCGGAAAAGCGGCATAAAAAGCGTGGGAATTCCCATGAGTGCATGGGAATTCCCATGGACTAATGGAATCGGTGAAACGGTTGTCCGGAACCGGAAATCCTCCTGCGGCGGTATATAATACGCCCCGCCGCCCTCGCCCGCGGAAACCGCCTTGAGGAGAAATGTGCATGCGCTACGGCAGGTTCGACGATCAACACAAGGAGTACGTCATCACCCGGCCGGACACTCCCCTGCCGTGGATCAATTACCTCGGTTGTGAAGCCTATTTCGGGATCATCTCCAACACCGCCGGCGGGTATTCCTTTTACAAGGACGCGCGTCTGCGGCGGATCACGCGCTACCGCTACAACAACGTTCCGTTCGACATGGGAGGGCGCTACATTTACCTACGGGATTCCTCCAGCAGAGCCTTCTGGTCGCCCTCCTGGATGCCCACCCGGCATAAAGCGGAAAAATTCACCTGCCGGCACGGCTTGGGCTACACCGTCATCGGCTCCACCTTCCAGGGCATCCAAGCCGTGACCCGCTATTTCGTGCCGCTCGGGGAAAACCTGGAGATCTGGCAGTGCACCGTAACCAACCGGCGGAAGCGGAGCGCGCGGCTTTCGGTGTTTTCCTCGGTGGAATTCTGCCTGTGGGACGCTTGGGACGATCAGACCAACCTCCAGCGCAATCTGAACACCGGCCAGGTCGAAATCGAGGACGGGGTGATTTACCACAAGACGGAGTACCGCGAACGGCGCGATCATTTCGCCTACTTCGCCTGTTCCGAGAAGCTCACCGGTTACGACACCCGGCGCGAATCGTTCCTCGGCGCCTATCGCGGATGGGATTCCCCCGCCGTCGTGGAGCGCGGAAAATCGCAAAATTCGATCGCCCATGGATGGTCGCCGATCGGGTCGCACCACGTCCAACTCCGGCTGCGCCCCGGCGAATCCAAACAGATACTTTTCCTCCTCGGGTACCATGAAAATCCGAAAGGCGCCAAATTCCTTCCGCCGGATTCGCAGACGGTCAACAAGGAGGCGGTCCGGCCGCTGATCGCGAAATACCGGGACGGGGCGAATGCGGAGGCGGCGTTCCGCGCCCTGCAGTCGTATTGGAAGGAAAACCTGTCGGCCATCCAGGTGGAAACGCCGGACCTGCACACCGACCGCATGGTGAACATCTGGAACGCCTACCAATGCATGGCCACGTTCAACATTTCGCGTTCGGCCTCCTTTTACGAGACCGGGGTCGGGCGCGGACTGGGATTCCGGGATTCGAACCAGGACCTGCTTGGGTTCGTGCAAATGGTTCCGGAGCGGGCCCGCGAGCGGATCCTCGACCTGGCGGCCACGCAGCTTCGCAGCGGCGGCGCGTACCACCAATACCAGCCGTTGACCAAGCGCGGCAACAACGACATCGGGACCGACTTTAACGACGACCCGTTGTGGCTGGTTTTGGGGTTGGCGGCCTACCTCAAGGAAACGGGCGACGAATCGATTCTGGATGAAAAGGTTCCGTTTGAAAACGAACCCGGAACAGAGCAGCCGTTGTACGAACACCTGCGGCGGTCGGTCCAGTACACGCTGGACCGGCTTGGGCCGCACCGCCTGCCGCTGATCGGCCGCGCGGATTGGAACGACTGCCTGAACCTCAACTGCTTCTCGGAGACGCCGGGGCAATCCTTTCAGACTACGACCAACCGCGAGGGGCGGACGGCCGAGTCGGTGTTCATCGGCGGGCTGTTCGTTCTGGCGGCGTCCGAGATGGCGGAACTGGCGGCGCTGAGGGGCCGCCGGGGCGACGTGCGGCGCTACCGCTGGGAGGCCGAGCGGATGAAGGCGGCCGTCGTCCGGAACGGGTGGGACGGCGAGTGGTTCCTCCGCGCTTACGACGGGTTCGGGCGCAAGGTGGGATCCAAAGATTGCCAGGAAGGGCAGATCTTCATCGAAAGCCAGGGCATGTGCGTGATGGCCGGGCTCGGCCTGCGGGACGGGATGGCGACCAAAGCCCTGGAAGCGGTGTATGCCCGGCTGGCCACGGAGCACGGCATCGTCCTCCTCCAGCCTGCGTTCTCCCGCTACTATCTCGAATACGGCGAGATCTCCTCCTACCCGCCCGGATACAAGGAGAACGCGGGGATCTTCTGCCACAACAACCCCTGGATCATGATCGCGGAGACCATGGTCGGAAACGGCGACCGGGCGTTCGAGTATTACCGCCGGATCAACCCGTCGGTGCGCGAGGAGATCTCCGAAATCCACCGCTGCGAGCCGTACGTGTATCCGCAGATGATCGCCGGGAAGGATGCGCCGACCCACGGTGAGGCGAAGAACTCCTGGCTGACCGGGACCGCGGCCTGGAACTTCTACGCGGTCACGCAGTACCTCTTGGGCATCCGCCCGACTCTGCACGGCCTGCGGATCGCCCCCGTGATCCCTTCGCGCTGGCCGGGTTTCAAGGCCGTGCGCAAGTACCGCGGGACGACCTACCGGATCACCGTCAAGCGCAGCGGGAAGGGGAATTTCGTTTCGCTTGCGGTGGACGGGGAGGCCGTGCCGGGCGACCTGGTTCCGATGCCGCCGCCGGGGACGGACGAGGTGACCGTCGAGGCGGCCATTTTTTAACCCCACCCGGCTCAAGATTTCCGGGTTGTGATTTTTTTTTCAACCGCTTCCTGTATTCCCTACGCTAGGATTGCAGGGCGGGATTGACACTCCCCATCGCCGCGGCTAGAATACCCGAGTTGCCTCCACCCCTGACGGCGGGGCACCTCCCTGCCGATTAACACTTTCACCCATCCCAATGCCAACGGCAAATTGCGAGGATGGAGTGCGCATGCAGCCCTCCGATGGCTTTTTGCCGCAGGCACACCGCGAGGAGATCCCTATGGCACAAGAAGCACAAAGCAAGTCCATCAGTTCCCTGATGACCGAAACGCGGAAGTTCCCTCCGCCCGCTTCGGTTACGAAAACCGCGTACGTGAAATCCCTCGAGGAATACCAAAAATTGTGGGAACAATCGATCAACGACCCGGACGCATTTTGGCTGAAGCAGGCCGAATTGCTGACGTGGTTCAAGAAGCCCGCCAAAAGCCTGGAGTATGTCTGGAATTCCAAGAACCGTGAGGTCCGCCATACTTGGTTCGCCGACGGCGAATTGAACGTCTCCTACAACTGCTTGGACCGGCACCTGGGCACGCCGACCGCCAAGAAGACAGCGATCATCTTCCAGGGCGACGAAGACTCCAACGTCCGAAAGATCACGTACGAAGAACTCCACAAGGAAGTGTGCAAGTTCGCCAATGTCCTCAAATCGAAGGGGATCAAGAAAGGCGACCGCGTCTCGATCTACCTGCCGATGGTTCCGGAGCTGGCCGTCGCCATGCTGGCCTGCACCCGGATCGGGGCGATCCACAACGTGGTCTTCGGCGGCTTTTCGGCCGACGCCATCAGCGACCGGGTGAATGATTCGGAATGCAAAGCGATCGTCACCTCCAACGTCTCGCTGCGCGGCGGGAAGCACATCAAACTTAAGGACATCGCCGACGAGGCCATGAAGAAGACCCCGAGCATCGAGGCGTGCATTGTCGTCAAGGTCTCCGACGACCCCTGCAACATGCAGCCTGGGCGGGATTCGTGGTGGCACGAGGAGATGGCCAAGGCTCCCGAGGTGTGCGAACCGGAAAAAATGAACGCCGAGGATCTGCTGTTCATCCTCTACACCTCGGGATCCACCGGCAAGCCCAAGGGCGTGGTCCATACCACGGCCGGGTACCTGCTGCACGTAGCCCTCTCCCACAAGTGGGTGTTCGACATCCATGAGGACGATATCTACTGGTGCACGGCCGACATCGGCTGGGTCACCGGCCACAGCTACATCGTCTACGGACCGCTGGCCAACGGCGCGACCACGATCATCTTCGAGGGCATTCCGACCTACCCGGACCCCGGGCGGTTCTGGCAGGTGGTCGACAAATTCGGCGTCACCGTCTTTTACACCGCGCCGACCGCGATCCGTTCGCTGATGCGGGCCGGGGAGGAATGGCCGGCCAAGTACAAGCTCGATTCGCTGAGGGTGCTCGGCAGCGTCGGCGAACCGATCAACCCGGAAGCCTGGATTTGGTACTACGAAAAGATAGGCCGCAGCCGCTGCCCGATCGTCGACACCTATTGGCAGACGGAAAACGGAGGATTCCTGATCACTCCCCTGCCGGGGGCGATGACCCTCAAGCCGGGCAGCGCCAGCCGTCCGTGGTTCGGGGTGGATCCGGTGGTGCTGCGCGACGACGGGTCGCAGTGCGACGCCAACGAAGGCGGCAAGCTGTGCATCCGCAAGCCCTGGCCGGGGATGATGCGCACCACCTGGGGCGACCACGACCGGTTTATCGACACCTACTTCATCATGTACGAAAATATGTACTTCACCGGCGACGGCTGCCGGGTGGATGAGGACGGGGACTACTGGTTGATGGGCCGGATCGACGACGTGGTCAACGTTTCCGGCCACCGGATCGGCACCGCCGAGGTCGAGAGCGCGCTGGTGGCCCACCCGAAGGTGGCCGAAGCCGCGGTCTGCCCGATGCCGCACGACATCAAGGGTCAGGCGCTGTACGCCTTCGTCACCCTCAAGGAAGGCATTCACGAGAGCGACGACTTGAAGAAGGAATTGGTCAAACACGTCCGCAAGGAGATCGGGCCGATCGCCACGCCGGATGTGATCCAGTTCGCCGAAGGCCTGCCAAAAACCCGGTCCGGCAAGATCATGCGCCGCATCCTGCGCAAGATCGCCGAAAATCAAACCGACAACCTCGGGGACATCACCACCCTGGCCGATCCCAGCGTGGTCGAGAAGCTGGTCAAGGGGCGGGGCGGATAAAGCCCGGACCATTCGGTCGGCCAACGGCCGGACGCATCGGAAACAGCGTCCGGCCGTTTTTGATGTCCGATCCTCATCCGGTTTTCGGCCGCCTTATCCCGCGGTGCTCCCGCTTGCCCCGCTTCCCCCGCTTTACGCAGGCGGGTGCGCGGGCGGGCGCTGGGAAAATGACAGGATGAGGGAGAAAACAGGACGGAGCAAACGAACGCTTTCTTTTCGGAGGAGATGATGGCGACACAAAAATCCATGAACCGTTGGTGGGTGGTTGGGGGCGCGCTGGTGATCCAGGTCAGCCTTGGCGCGGTGTACATCTGGAGCGTGTTCGAAACCCCGCTTAAGGCCTTCTTCCCATCCTGGACTGAGACCCAGGTGACTCTCCCGGCCCAGATCGTATTGGCGGCGTTTGCCGCGGCGGTCATCCTCGCCGGCCGGATCCAGGATCGCCGGGGGCCGCGGATCGTGGCCACCTGCGGCGGAGTCATCCTCGGTGCGGGATTGATCCTAGCCAGGTTCTCGGAGCAATTTGCACCGGGAACGGCGTTGGCATGGTTGATCCTCACCTTCTCGGTCCTGGGCGGCGTGGGGATCGGAGCGGCGTACGTCTGCCCGATCGCCACCTGCGTCAAGTGGTTTCCCGATAAACGCGGCCTGATCACCGGACTGGCGGTCGCGGGATTCGGGGCGGGCGCTTTCTTCTTTGCACCGCTGGCCAAGGCCATGATTTCCGGCGGCTCCTACCAGCTGTTGGGCGCCTCGCTCTTTACGCTCCCCAAGCTGGGGGTGTTCAACACCTTCCTGGCTCTGGGTGTGATTTTCCTGGTCTGCGTCGTTTCCGGCGCCCAGCTCCTGCGCAATCCGCCGGCCGGTTACGTTCCCGCGGGCTGGGTTCCGCCGCAGGCCTCGCCGGGCAAGGCCGCGTCGGCCGCGGATTTCACGCCCACCCAGATGCTCCGGACCCCGTCCTTCTGGCTGTTGTGGATCACCTATTTCGTCGGTTGCGCGGCTGGGTTGCAGGTGATCATGAAGGCTTCGCCGATCTGGCAGTCCTTTTCGATCGCCGGTCTCACACCGCCGATCCCCGAGGCGGATTTCGGGCAGATCGCCGCGCTGGCGGCGATGGCGGTTTCGATCCTGGCGATTTTCAATTCCACCGGCCGGATCGTGTGGGGAATCGTCTCCGACAAGATCGGGCGCAAAACCGCCCTGATCATCATGTTCGTCCTGTGCGGCGCGACCATGCTGGCGCTGGATTTCTTCCGCGATTACCCGATGTACCTGCTGGGCATCTCCGTCGTCGGGCTGTGCTTCGGCGGCTACCTGGCGCTTTATCCGGCCATGACGGCGGATTTCTTTGGAACAAAGAACATCGGCGCGAATTACGGGTGGATGTTCACCGCCTACGGCGCGGGGGGAATCGCCGGGCCGTACCTGGCCGCGGCGCTGATGCGGGTCGTCGACAAGGTTCCCTATCAGGCGAAGGACGCCGCCGGGGAGCTCGTGGAAAAGACCTTTACCGTCGGGGATTACCGGACTGCGTTCGTCATCGCCGGGATCGCCTGCCTGATTGCGGCGGCGGCGATGACGCGGATCACACCGGCGGCATCGAAATAGGCGTCGGGGCAGCACAGAAAAGGGCGAGGCCGCGGCCTCGCCCTTTCGATTCGCGCCCGGATCGTCCTCCGGCGCAAGGCGGCGTTGCTCCCTATGGTTTGAGCCCGTGGATCGGGAACACCAGGGATTTTACCTTGCGCACGGTGTACCCCAGCGATTCGGTGACGGCTTCCTTCTGCCGATCCGGGATCACCAATTCCCTGTCCCGCAATCCGCCCGACCAATCCGTGCTTGAGAGCATTACGCCGCCCATCCCGGCGTTGCTGGCGTAGCCGGCGTCTTCCTGCCCCGAAAGGACGCTCCAAGCCAGGGCCCAGGCGCGGACGGTGTTTTCGACGTTGTACCCCCCGCCGCCGGTCATCAGGATGGGTTTGCCGGCGGCCGTCAGCCGGTGCAGGACTTCCACGTAGGCGTTGTTGGTCAATTGCAGATGGGCCAGGGGGTCCTGGGCCAGGCCGTCTGCGCCGAGTTCCATGACCAACACGTCCGGGCCGAAGGCCTCCATCAGGGGCAGGACGACCTCGTCGAATGCGGAAAGGTAGGCTTCGTCGTAGGTGCCAACCGGCAGCGGCACGTTGACGCAGTATCCCTCGCCCGGCCCCGATCCGATCTCGTCCTCGAACCCGGTTCCCGGGAAGAGGATCCGCGGATTCTCGTGGAAGGAAATCGTCATCACGTCCGCCCGATCCTGGAACGCGAAGGCGACCCCGTCGCCGTTGTGCACGTCGATGTCGACGTACAGCACGCGCTTGCCGGCCTCGGCGAGCGCCAGGCAGCCGAGGACGGAATCGTTGACGTAACAGAAGCCGGCCGCCCGTTCCGGGAAGGCGTGATGGAAGCCGCCGTGCGGATTGAAGGCCGCGTCGACGGTTCCTTCGAGGATCCGGGCCGCACCGGCAAGAGTGGCGCCGGCGGCGAGGACCGAGTGCTCGTACATCCCCGCAAACACCGGGCAATCGCCGGTGCCGATGCCCATCCGCAGGAAATCATAATTCCAATCGCCGTCCGAGGCGCGGCGCAGCGCGTCGAGATAGCGGGCGGTGTGGTAGGTCTCCATAACGGTGCGCTCCGCCGGCGGCGGATCGAACTCGATCTGATCCCCACCGGAGAGCCACCCCATGCTTTTTATCAGCTCGCGTGTTTTCGGGGCGCGGGAGGTCGTAAACGGATGATCGGGAGGGAAGGGATATTTTTCCAGGGCGGGGCTGTAGAGGAAGACCGATTTCCGCGTGTTCATGGCGGGATTATAGTTGCTGGGAGGCCCGGCCACAAGAGCAGGTCCGCAGAGAATGCCGGCGCAAGCGGCCGGCCGGGGAAGGGATCTTTCGAAGAGGGGCCGATGGTTTTCATTAATCATTGATGAACCGCCGTCGGCGGCGGCTTTTTTCCGCGGTTGACGCGATATAATTAGGCGGTTCAGGCCTATTTTCAGCCATTTCCGTGAATCGGACGGCCCCGCGGAGGTGAACCTTCTCCGCGATAATCCCGGGTACGCGCTTGGCACGCCTTGTCAGATACCGAGCGCCGGTAAAAACGCGTCCGGATTGTTTGCAGATTTGTAGGGAATGGGAAAGGAGCTCGTCGATGCGAAGGTTTTTTTCGATCTTGGTCATGCTAACCGCTGGGTCGGCGCTCGCTTCCTGCAGCACGCCGACGGCGACCCCTGCCGGCGCGACGGCGACCAAGCCGCAGACGGCCGAAAGCGTGGACATCCGCTGGTTTGTCGGCCTGGGGCTGGAGGCCGGTCCGGAACAGCGCGCAGCCCTGCAATCGGCGGCGGACGAGTTCAACCGGACCGTCGGTCAAGAGAAAAACATCCGGCTCTTGCTGGAGGTGGTGTACCAGGGATTAGCCCAAGACACCCTTGCCGCGCGGATCGACACCGGCGACGGGCCGGATATCGTCGGCCCTTCCGGCTTGGCGGCGGCCGGAGCGTTCCATGATCAATGGCTGAACCTTAATCCGATCATCATGACAACCGGGTTCGACACTTCGGTGTTTACCCGCGCCATGCTGGAATATTACACAAGCGACGACGCCTTGACGGCCCTGCCCTTCGCCGTCAATCCCTCTGTGGTTTTCTACAACGTCTCGCTGTTCAACCGGAGCGGTTACTCGTACCCGCCCGACAGCTACCACAAAGCCTACTTCATGCCGGACGGGACCGAAACGGCGTGGACCTGGGACACGCTGGCGGCCTTGGCGCGGTTGATGACGGTCGACGGCTCCGGGCGCAACACGGCCGACCCCGACTTTAGCCCGAAGGACATCCGCCAATACGGCTTTACCTGGGAAGAATCCAACCATCCGAATTACTGGGGTTCCTACTGGTCGGGCGGAACGATGTGGGATCAGGACAGCAAAACGGCCATGACCCCGGAAGCCTGGGCCGACGCCTGGCAATGGACCTACGACGCGATCTGGAGCGATCCGCCCTTCCTGGCGGAGTCTTCGGTGGAGAACAGCCCGGCCTTCGGAAGCGGCAAGCCCTTTTCCGCCGGCAAAGCCGCCATGACCGTCCAGCCGTTCAACCGGGTTCCCGAGCCGGCCGGATCCTGGGGTTGGGACATCGGCGTGCTCCCCTCCTACAAGGATGGAATCAGCGGCCGGGTCGAAGAATCCGCATTCCGGATTTTAAAGAGCAGTCCCCATCCGCAGGAGGCTTTTACGGTCCTGCAATACTTGACCACCACCGCCGTGGCCAGCCTGCTTGTCGGCGACAAAGAATCGCCCGCGGCTTTTTCTGCGGTGCCTGCGTTGATTTCCGCCCAGGAGGATTGGAAAGCCGCCCGCGAGGCCGTGATGCCGTGGGTATACAACCTGGACGCCGTCCTGGAAGGAATCAATTATCCGGATACGCCTTCCGTCGAAGGGTATGCGCCGAACTACCGCGAAGCCTGGCTGCGGGGAGCGGAATTCGCCCAGCGGCTGCGCACCGCTCCCGGCTTGGATCTGGCGATCGAAATCAAAGCGTATGAGGACGCCCTGACGGCGATATTCACCAAACCGGACAACTCCTAGCTGGAGAAGGGCGGGTCAGCAATCAGCCCCGCCCTTTTTTTATTACCTTTCAAAACCACTGCCTATGGCAGTGAGTGCCCTGAAAAGGTTCTACCGTGAGGGTAATAAATCTTCCGCTCAACCTCGATGGACAAAGAACAGTCGGG
>JAFGKK010000074.1 GCA_016928575.1 Anaerolineales bacterium | reverse complement strand
GCCGAGCAGGCGGCGGTTGCCGCCAGAAGAATGCACACGATGCTGAGGATGCCCTTCTTATTCATTATCACTCCCAGTACCCTATCCGTCCGATTTTTTTTCTAACTCAATCCATCACCTCCCCCCTGCGTCTCGTCACTTATTGCGCGTGGTTCTACTCCCCCCATCCCCGAAGGGATGGGGGGAAGTGCGCTTGGGGGGAAGGAAGGCGGATGAAATATGTATGCTCCACGATTGTGCTGATCCTGCATTTTAGATCCATCACCACGACGACGCGAACTTGACCTTCACCGTCACCGTCTTCACCAAATCGAACGAGGCGATCCCGGCGAAGATGATCGGCCGGACGCTGATCCGCCCGGAACAGCGGGCGATGTAGACGCCGTTGTCTTGGGGGCCGGGAAAGTAGGTCATTTCGGTGAGTTGGCCGCCCTCGGAAATATTGTAGCCGAAGAAGCGGTAGCCTTCGGCCCGCGCCTCGGACCCCAACTCCAGCGCTCCCCGGTTCTTGAAGGCCGCCAGGTCCGGCGTGTTGGCGTAGGCCGAGCAGGCCGCCTCCAGCGCGTTCGAGAGCTCCGCCTTCTTCAGCCACACCCGGGTGACGTCGACCGTCGCCGCCAGCAGGGGCACGCCCACCAGGCCGATGAACGCCGCATAGAGCGCCATCGCCGCGCCGCGCGATCGCATCCTCATGGCAGATATCCCTCCCGGCGCCACACGGCGCGCGCCTCGCCCTCGAACGCCGCCGGGCAGCCTTCTCCGAAGAATTGGCACACCCCGGCCAGAATCGTCTCCGTCCTCCACGTGACCGTCACCGAAACCACGCCGCCCGGCCCCTCGCCGGTCACCTGCACGTCGGTTATAAACACACCCGCCGCGCCGGATTGCTTCAGCGAGGCCTCCGCCGCGGCCTTCGCGTACCGCTCCGGGTTGGAACCCGACACCGCCCCGATCCGCGCCCCGTAGTTGGCGGCGTTGCGGGCCGCCATCGCCGCGTACCCGGCCCGCGAGACGCTCACCCCGAAGACCAGGATCATCAGCACCGCCGGGATCGAGATCGCCGCCTCGGCCATCATGCCCGCCCGTTTGTCGGTAAGCATCCTAATCCTCCCACCATCCCATCCTACCTCCCCTCCCCCCTCCTCCCTTCCCGTATGACGGAGAGGGAGGAGGGGACAAAGGGGAGGCGAGAGGGGATGGCCTACCATCCCTCCCGCTTCCGCGTGACCGTCGTCACGCCGCCGAAATAGTCCGGGCAGTCGCCGCCGAAGTAGCGGCACAACCCGGAAAGGACCGACGGGTAGCTCCAGGCGACCATCACCTTGACTCCGCCGCCCGGTTCTTCGTCCACCTTGACGCTGAATGTGAAGGTCCCCCCGGCGCGGTAGCGGTTCAACGAATCGGCTACGGCCGCCGAAGCCCACTGCTCCGGGTATTGGCTCGCCTTCGCGCCGGCCTGGGCGCCTTCGTTGGCCGCAATCGAAGCGACCATCGCTGTGTAGCCTGCCATCATCGCGTTGATCACGAAGAACAGGACCAGAATCACCACCGGCAGGGCGACCGCCGCCTCGGCCATTTCCGCGCCGCGTTTGTCCCTCAGCATGTGTTTGCTCCTTCCTCACCGCCCACTCCTCGGTCTCCCCCCCTCTCCTGCGGTCATCGCAGGAGAGGGGGGAGGGGATGCGGGGAGGGGGGTGAGGAAAAAAAAGGCGCTTCGGCGCAAATGCAACGCGCCGAAACGCCCTCTATGGATTTCCGTCAAGCAAGATTGCTTATGTGAGTGAGTGAGTGAGTGAGTAAGACCTCATCCGGCCCCCTTGCTCAGCATTGTAGAATCTACCCCGATAGATGAATATCGTCAAACAACGCACGCCCTTCCCCATCCTCTCCCCCGCCCCGATCCCCTTCTCCCGGGATAAGCCGGAAGAAGGGGATCGGGGTGGGGATGAGGTCATCCTCCCCAATACTTCCGCAGCACCGCCGCCAGCCCCTCGCGCACGCGGCAGTTTCGGAAGGCAAACGATTGCATCACCTCGTCGATCCGCTCCTCGGAGAGGCCTCGGAAGCGCTTGGCGAAGGCCGGCTGCATCAGGCTCGCCAGATACCCCGCCTGAACCGCCTGCGCCAAAAAGCGGCGGTTGGAGACGTGGTCGATCTCTTTATCGCCGATTGCCTTCTCGGCGAAAGCCGACAGCCGCTCGACCGCCCGGTGGGCGGTGGTCCTTTCCGCGGCCGCGCTCAGCCAGCCGTCCGTCCCGAGCAGCCGTTTGGCGCGCAGGACCGGCCGCATCAGACGCAGATACCCGCTCTGTGGATCGAGCGCGACCATCCCCATCACCCCGATGTCCTTGTAAGTCCAAATCGTAGAGTGGACCCCGAACCGCTCGAACGCCGCGAGCTGATCCTCGAGCGCGCGCAGGCGGTGGGCGGCGTCGGCTTTCCCGCCGACGAAGGCCGCGCCGTATTCGCCGACCCACAGCGGGACGCGGTGGGTTTGCGCGTAGCGCACGCCTTCGTGCTTCCCGAGTTCCTCCGCCTGCGCCTTCCGGTCCATGCGCTTGCCGTCGAACCGGCCCGGATATTTTCCCGGGAGCAGAGCCGCGAAGCTGTAGTTGTGGCTGCTGTAGACAAGGTTGGGGGCGAAGGGGGGATCCAGTTGGTCGAACCGGGCCGAGAAGTAATCCCCTTCCAGGAAGATAATGTGGTCCGGATCGGCCGCGCGGACGGCCTCGACTGCCCGCCGGTAGAGGGAGTTCATCGCGTCCCAATCGGGGACGTAATTCTTGGTGAACCGGCCGGCCGGCGCGTTGGTGACCGGCTCGTTCATCAGGTTGTAGCCCGCCACGGCATCCGCCCCCTTCCAACGGCGCGCGATCTCCACCCACAACGCGATGAACCGTTCTTGAAAGTGAGGATGCCGCCAAAGCAGCGAGTGCCGGCTGGAGTTGTCGGAATGCCAATCGGTGTTTTGCCAGCCCTGGACGGAGTGCAAATCGAGGATGACGTACAGCCCGTGCCGGGCGCAGGCATCCACGGCACGCTTTACCCGTTCAAATCCCTTCTCCAGGTAGCGGAACGGTTCGGCGTCGGATTCGAAATGGCGGTAGTTGAGCGCCAGCCGGACGACGTTCGCCCCGCAGGATTTTATGAAGGCGGCATCCTCTTCGGCAAAGAAATAATCCAGCCAGCGGTCGAAGAGGAACTCCGCCCGCTCCAGGCCGAGGACCTGCGCCGCGGCCCGGCGCACGCCGCTCTCGTTCCCCGGATAGCCGTTGATGAAGTTTTCCATGTTCATCCAGCCGCCGACGCACACCCCCCGCAAGCGGACGGGTTTCCCCGCCCCATCCACAATCTCCGGACCGCGAACGCTCAGCATAGGCCTCCTTGTCCATTCCAGCCGACTCTCGGCGGAAGATCTCAGCTATTGCACCTCAAAGGCACAAAGGTCGCTAAGATTTTTTTAAACAAAACCTTAGTGCCCTTCGCGGCTTCGCGGTAAAACGGTTTTTCCGGATCGCTCACCCAATTACCACGTCGATATAGAGCGTATCCCCGAACGCAATCCCGAGCGGCGAGTGGGCCCGCCAGCGGGAGACCACCTCCCCCGGGGCGAGCGGGGCGGTCAGCAGAATCGAGACCACGGCTTCGCTTCCGGCCACGGCCGGATAGAGCGCGAACTCCCGCTTGGCGGAAAGCTCCGCGCCGCCGATCCAACGGAGGCGGTACTCCGGCCCCCAATCGCAATTTCCGCTGTTGCGGACCCTCCAGCTCTTTTCCAGCGGCGTCCCGGCCAGGACCGGGGTCCGGTCCGGATACGTCAGATCCGCCAGAAAAACGAGGTTGTCGGCACAGGACGGGAAAGCCGGCCGGGTCGTCTGGGGGGATCCGGCCTCCGGGGGGCCAGTTTCGGACGTCGCTGGTCCGGGAGTATTCGCGGTTTGTCGGCCCGCATCCGGAGAAGGAATCTGCAGGGCGGCGGAGACGGTCGGAGCGATTCCGTTGGCCGTGAGCGCGCCATCCGGATCCGGTTCCGCGGCGCCGGCCCGGCAGGCGCTCAGCAGAAGCGCTAGAATAAAGCCGAAAAGGGCGTGGTTGCGGAAAGGTCGGGAGAATGCGGCCGCTTTTGCCGGAGCAATGCTCATGGGTCGATTATACAGCCCGTTCCACCCTTTCCCGGGCGTCCGGCCGCCGAATCCCGGCTGAAGGTTGCGGAGCGGCGTCATAACGTATAAAATCCATCCAGGATGGCGCCTTTCCGCCGTCCGGGATGCCGGAAGCCCGCGGGCTCCGCGGAAGGCCGGTTTCGGCAAGGGATTCCGATGGGGAAAATACTCGAGGCGGTTAAAAAATTCTTCCGCGAAGACGAATGGCCGTACACCGAGATGGAAGGCAAACCCATCTTGCGCACCGGCTTTTCCGGCAAAAACGGGAAGTGGACCTGCTTCGCGCAGGCGCGGGAGAACCAACAGCAATTCATCTTCTACTCGGTCCTCCCCAATCCCGCCCCCGAGGACCGGCGCCCGGCGGCGATGGAATTCATCACCCGCGCCAACTACGGGCTGGTCATCGGCAATTTCGAGATGGACATCGCCGACGGAGACATCCGCTGCAAGACGAGCATCGACGTCGAAGGCGGCGAACTGAATCACATCCTGATCCGCCAGGTGGTGTATTCCAACGTGATGACGATGAACAAATATCTGCCCGGCCTGATGTCGGTGCTCTACGCCAACGTCACGCCCGAGCAGGCGATCCACACCATCGAAGGCAAAACGGCCTGAGCGGAATCCTCCCCCGCGAACCGCGAAACCCAAAGGGGCTGTCTAGAATGCGGAACTTTCTTATTATGGATGAGACCAGATACTTATTGAGTTGTCATTCCCGCGCTTGCCCCGCGGGAGTGCGCAGGTTCTGCACTTCGAACATGCGCGGTTGCGAAGCGGGGGTGTTTTTAGCGGGAATCCAGTGTCTTTCGCGGGTAAATAGGATAAAGTCTCTGGATGCCCGCTAAGAGCACCCCCGGTGAAATGCACACCGAGGGCAGGCGCGGGCATGACGATCTTCCACCTTTCCTGCCGATCTTTTTAGACAGCCTCCTCTTAACCCGATGAACATCCTCTGCGTCACAGCCCATCCGGACGACGAATCGGTTTTCGCCGGGGGAACGCTGGCCCTGCTCGCCGCCGCGGGGGCCGAGGTGGGAATCCTGTGCTGCACGCGCGGCGAGGGCGGCGAGGCGGGCGAGCCGCCGCTCGCAAGCCGCGCCGAACTGGGAAGCATGCGCGAAGCCGAACTGCGCTGCGCCGCCCGCGCCCTGGGCTGTGCCTCGGTCGGCTTCCTCCCCTTCCGCGATCCGGACATCGGCCCGCAGGACGAGCTCTTCGCCTTCGCCCCGACGCCCGAAGCGGTGGCGCCCCTGCTGGCCGAACGCTTCCGCCCGCTGCGGCCCGACGCGCTGATCACCCACGGCTCCGGCGGCGAGTACGGGCATCCAGCCCACATCCTCGTGCACCGGGCCGTCCTGCAGGCGGCGCGCGGCGAGGGGATTCCCGCCGTCTTCAGCTTCCATGCGGATTATGAAGGCCACCCGCGGCGGCGCGCGGCCAACCGCGACGATCCGGCGGATTTCATCGTGAACGTCGATTCCGTCTTCGACCGCAAGCTGGCCGCGATGGAATGCCACCGCACCCAGGGCGCGCTGTTCGTGCGCCGGGCTTCGGCCGAAGCCGGGCGGCCCGTCCCGCTGCGGGACGTGATCCTCCGGCGGGAATCGTTCCACCGGGCCTTCTCCGCCGCGGCGGGCGGGGCGGGGGGCCGTGATATATTTGCGCTCGTGGAAAGTTTCCTCGTCCCGGGCTGACCGGCCCGGCGGCGGACGGCTTCCAACTTCACCCCGAGGATTTCCGAAATGCAACTGGGCATCGCCTCCGGCATTTTTTGGCTGACGGCCTATCTGCTCTTGATCAGGCGCGGGCGCCGGGACCGGGCTTGCGGCATGCCGGCGGCGGCGCTGTGCCTCAACATTTCCTGGGAATTCATCTTTTCCTTCGTCCATCCGCACACCGGCATCCAGCGGATCATCAACATCGCCTGGTTCGCGTTCGATCTCGTCCTGCTCGTCCAATACCTGCGCTACGAGCCCGCCCGGCGTCCGGCGGGGATGCCGGCCGGACTGTTCCACGCG
Source organism: Anaerolineales bacterium (assembly GCA_016928575.1). NCBI lineage: Bacteria > Bacillati > Chloroflexota > Anaerolineae > Anaerolineales > Anaerolineales bacterium. The sequence goes on along the minus strand of JAFGKK010000074.1, from coordinate 8,517 downwards.
GCTTTCCTTTCCCTGCTGGCGGTCTCCTTTCTCACGGTCCTGCTGGTCACGCGCGAGTTCTCAAATTGGGTCGGGTACTACTCCGCCTTCGGGCAGAATCTGCTGATGTCGATCCTGTTCGTGAAACTGCTGTTCGACCGGCCGGATCTTGCCGGCCAGTCGCTGTACATCGGGCTGGCGAAGATGCTGGGCACGCTGTGCCCCTCGATCCTGGTATTCCAGCGTCTGCCGGAATCCGCCCTGACGGTCTTCTTCGCCTGGGCGATTCTGTTCTTCGACTTGGCCTATGTCGCGCTTTACATCCGCCGCAGCCGGAGGTTGGGGATCAATCCTCTGACGCGGTGGTGAGGGATTCCATCCGCGCCGGCGATCGCGGCCTTTCCCCTCCCGCCCCGCTCCCCGCCACGGCCGTCCGGAGCGGGGAAAGAGAAACAATGAACTGGACTTCCGTATCCAACACCTCGCTGATCGGAAAAATCCTGCGCCTGCCGCTGCGTCTGATTCCGCCGCAGACGGTGATGCCGGTTCTGCAGGGGCCGCTGCGCGGGAAGCGGTGGATCGTCGGATCCGGGAACCACGGCTATTGGCTGGGGAGCTACGAGATGGGCAAGAGCGCCCGCTTCGCGGATGCCGTTCCCGCGGGAGGAACGGTGTTCGATTTGGGCGCGAACGTCGGCTACTACACTCTGATCGCCTCCCTGCGGGCGGGAGAGCAGGGACGGGTGTTCGCCTTCGAACCCCTGCCGCGCAACCTGGAATTTCTCCGGCGCCACCTCGCCCTGAACCAAGCCGGGAATGTAACCGTGGTCGGGGCGGCGGTCTCCGACCGCGGCGGAACGGTCCGCTTCGCGGAAGACGCCAGCACCTCGCGGGGCCGGATCGGGCCGGAAGGCGGCTTCGAGGTGTGCGCGGTCGCCCTCGACGAATGGATTGAATCGGGGCGGCTGCCCGTTCCGGACCTGCTGAAGATCGACATCGAAGGCGCCGAATTCCTGGCTTTGCAGGGGATGGAAAAGACCCTGTCCCAGTCCCATCCGCCGATTTTCCTTTCCACCCATTCCGGCAAAATCCATAAAGCCTGCCTGGACTTCCTGGCGGCGCTCGGATACCGCGTGTTTCCGACCGACGGCCGGCCTCTCGAGAAGTCGCGGGAACTGTGGGCGGCGCATACCGGCTTCCGAAGCCAACCGGCGAAGCCCCTTTTCCGCCCTTCAAGCAACTAGGACTTCCGGGTCCAGCCCCGCCGCCCCCGGCCGGAGGCCCCCCCCTGTGGGGACCAATCAGCCGGTACAGTTAAGCTTGGAAAAAATGGAAAATTTCCATGGAAACGGCATCCGCCGGGGATGCGCCGTTTTTCATTCCATCCATTGCGGAGGAGCCCGCCGCCGGGCAAAGGACGATGGGACGGCAGGTAAATTCGATGGTTTCATAAGCCGATCTTTGTATATAATCATTTCAGGCGGGTAGACGAGCCGCGTCCCGCCCGCTCCGTGTCCGCGGAGCGATCCAAAACAGGGTGTTTATCGTCATCCCAAAGAGGAGGGTTTACCACAATGGCACCCCTGGACATCGCAAAATTTAACGCCTTGCTGCATTCCAAGGAAGAACATTCAGAATTGATCTCCGTGCTTCGGGAATTAACGTCCGTCGATGTGGATAATTTTTCCGCGCCCGTAGCCTTTTGGTACTTTTGGTGAGTTGTCCGTCCCGGATGCTCAACGAATAAAAGGCTGATCGTTGGGCAAAGCCATCCGAGCGTCTGGAAAGCGTAGCGCGGCCGGCTCGACGCGCTACGTTTTTTCATACCGGATCCCGGCGCCGGAATTCGCCCCGCGCCGGGGAAGGCGAAATCCCGGAGGACGCTATCCGCGGCGATGAACCATCCCGGCGGAATTGCAATTTTCCCGCTTCGATCATATAGTCAAGACGTTGCCCGGAGACCGCTATGGACATGGAAGAAGTAAAAGCCCAAGTGCTCGGCCTTCCTGAGGTGGCCGCCTGGCCGGAGATGGTGCGGATTTTCGAACAGCACGTCCCCAAACCGCACCAAGTTTGGGAATGGCCGTACCGAGCCTGCCGGGCGGTGGGCGGCGAAGACTCCCTGGCTTCCTCCAGCGCGGCCGCGATCCTGTGCATGATCCTCAGCATCCTTTTGGTGGACGACATGCTCGACCAGGACCCCCGCGGAATACACCTGCAGTTGGGGGATGCCGCGGCCGCCAACATCAGCTTCGCCTTCCAATCGGCTTCCTTCCGCATGCTGGCCGGCACGCCGGTGGACGCCGAACGGCGCGCGACGGTGATGCGGGCCTTCGCCGACATGGGGCTGACGATGGCCTTCGGCCAGGACCTCGACGTCCGCAACCTCAGCGGGGAGGAAAATTACTGGAAGGTGACCCACGCCAAGAGTTCGTCGTATTTCGGCACCGCGTTCTTCGCCGGCGCCGTGATGGGGAACGCCGATTCCGACACCGCCGCGCGGATCCGGAAACTCGGCGAGCTGATGGGCGACGTGGTCCAGATTCACGACGACATCAAAGACGCCCTGGACACCCCCGCCAATCCGGATTGGAAACAGATGCGCAACAATCTTCTGTTCCTCTTCGCCAGAACCGCCGATCATCCCGACCGCGAACGGTTCCTCGCCCTGCAGCCGCAGGTGGACGATCCGGAGGCGCTGAAAGAAGCCCAGCGGATCCTGGTCCGCAGCGGCGCGGTCAGCTACGGCATGTACCACATCTGTCACCGCTACCAAGCCTGCATGGGGATTTTGAACGAAACTCCCTTGAAGGATCCGGAGCCGTTGAAGGAAGTGGTCGTAAAATTCATCTACCCGCTGACGGAGATCCTCCATCGCACCGGCATTCCGATCCCGCCGGAATTGCAGACGGTTTGACATGCATAAGGGCTTCGCCCCCTGGGGCAGGAATATCAATGGGTTTTCCATTGCGATTTCCGCCTTCGTGTTGGCGGCCTGCCTGGCCATAACTATTTACGCCACGTTCCTTTCGCCCTATTCCGGCATCGTCCTGAACGGAGAGTGGATCGTTCAGTGGGTCGAGGATTGCGACCCGCAGGAGCCTTCCTGTGCGGCCAATCGAAACGCCATCCAGCCCGGCGATCAAATCCTCTCCATTCAAGGCCTGACGCGGGAGGAGTATCAGCGGAGTTCCTCTATTTTCCCCTTTCAGGGATCCCGGCCCGGGGATTCCGTTCCGATCTCGTTTGCGCGGGACGGGCGCGAAGGAACGGTGGAATGGGTGGTGCCGAGCCGGTCGGTCTTCGAGCTCAATGATATTTTTTCCCAGGCGGTCATTTACACCCCCTTCTGGCTGGCTGGTACGGCGATTTTGCTTCTGATGCAGCCGCGCGACCGGCGCTGGAGGCTGTTAATTCTGTTCAATTACGCCACGGCGCTGTACCTTGCGATCGGCACGAACCAGCCCCTGCTTCCCGTGCAGGCGCTCGATTCGCTCTCCTGGCTTCTGGTTCCGATCTACCTGCATCTGCATCTGATCATCCCCAGCGACCTGGTCAGCTTGAAGTTAAGGAAATCCGTCCCGCTCGGCTACTTGGCGGGCATCCTCCTTTCCGTCCTTGGCTTCTTCAACCTTCTGCCGGGGCGGTTCTACATCCTTGCGCTCTTTATTTCCATCACGGGCAGCTTGGGACTGCTGTCTTACCGACTGTTCACCGAGACCAAACCGTCGGAACGCCTCGCCCTGCGGATGATGTTGATCGGCATATCGATGGCGCTGGGGCCGGGAATGATCCTGATGATCCTTCCCGCCGCCATCGCCCGCGTGCCCTCGTCGGCGGTTCTGCTGTTCGTCTGGCTGGCCATTCCGTTGCTGCCGTTCTTCTACATGTACGCCATCTACCGGCGCCGCCTGGGCGGGTTCGAGTTCCGCGCCAACCGGGCGCTCAACCTATACATCTTCAGCCTGTTGTACGCGCTCGCCATCGTCGTGGTTTTTTCGGTGGCCAGCCGGTCGCTCTACCTGCAGGATCAATCGCTGTACGCCAGCCTGGTGGTGACGCTGATCTTCGTGATCCTTGCCCCGCCGCTGCGGGCCCGCTTCCAGCGCTGGTTTGATTCCGCCGTCTACGGAGTCCACCACGATCCGCAGGAGATCGTCCGCGAATTCGCGCTGCAACTGCCCGCCGCCTTCGAGCCCGCGCTGCTCGTCCGGCTGCTCAGCCGCGAGGTGGCGCCGAGCCTGATGATCCGCGAATCGGCTTTGTACCAAAAAACGGAGGGCGGTTTTACCCTGTTTTATAAGGAAGGGATCGAAATCCCGGAAACGCCGGCCGAATCCTCCGAACTGGAGCGGTGGATCAGAAGATCCGAGCAGTACCGCCCTCCCGAAAGCGGCCTGGAAAGCCGGTTCGCATGGGTCCGGCTGTCCATCGCCCTGCGCTCCGGCGGAAAAACCATCGGGGTCTGGCTGTTTGGGCGGCGCGATCCGGACGATTTCTACCCCCAGAAGGACATCCTCCTGCTCCGCACCCTGGGCAGCCAGGTGGCCCCGATGCTCGAAAACCTCCGCCTGTACGAGGAAACCCAGCGCCGGCTGGAGCGTCTGCAGACTCTGCGCGACATCGACATCACCATCAGCTCCAGCCTGGATCTGCACTTCACCCTCGAGATCCTGCTCGATCAGGTCTCGCGTCGCTCGAACGTCGACGCGGTGGACGTGCTGCTGCTCAACGCGAAAACCACCATGCTGGAATTCGTCGCCGGCAAGGGCTTCCACTCCGACGCCCTGCACCACACCCACTTGCGCCTGGGCGAAGGCTACGCCGGACAGGCGGCGCACGAACGCCGGCTGGTCTTCATCGAAAACCTGGACGCCGAAGTGGGCAGTTTGGCCCGCTCGCCCAAGTTCCCGATCGAGCGGTTTAAATCCTACTGCGCCGCGCCGCTGATCGTCAAAGGCCAGGTCAAGGGCGTGCTGGAAGTCTTCTTCCGCACCTCCCTGGCGCCGGATCCGGACTGGTTCGATTTCCTGGAATCCCTGACCGTCCAAGCCGCCATCGCCATCGACAACGCCTCCCTGTTCGACGAGCTGCAGCATTCGAACGCCGAATTGAACCTCGCCTACGACACGACGATCGAGGGCTGGTCGCGCGCGCTCGACCTGCGCGACGAGGGCACCGAAGGACACACCGAACGCGTCACCGAGATGACCGAACGGCTGGCGCGCGCCATGGGCGTGGACGAAAGCCAGATGGTCCACATCCGCCGCGGGGCGCTGCTGCACGACATGGGTAAGATGGGAATCCCTGACAGCATCCTGCTCAAACGCGATGCGCTGACCCGCGAGGAGTGGGACATCATGCGCCGGCATCCGCTGTACGCCTTTGAGATGCTCGCGCCGGTCATTTATTTGCGCAACTCGCTGGATATCCCCTATTGCCACCACGAAAAGTGGGACGGCACCGGGTATCCGCGGGGCCTCAAAGGCGAGCAAATTCCCCTGGCGGCGCGGATCTTCGCCATCGTGGATGTGTGGGACGCCACCACCTCCGACCGCCCCTACCGCCAGGCCTGGACCAAGGAGCAAGCCCGCGAGTTCCTCCGGACACAATCCGGCAAACATTTCGATCCGCAGATCGTGCCGGTGTTTTTATCGATTGTGGATTAACGGCCGTACGCCACTCTCCACCCAATCTTCCGTCTTGGGGACCGCCGAAAAAGGGAATGGTCGTCATTCCCGGACGCACCAAGCGGGCATCCAGCCGCGGAAAACCCGGATTGCCGAAAAAATACGCATGGATGACTGATAAACGACCGCAAAGCATCCTCGTACGGAAAAGCCGCCCCCTCGCTTTTTCGACGGCCTCGATTAATCCCATTCCAGTTAATGGACGGGGGAACCCGCAGGGAAAGGGAAAACCGGTCGGCGAGACAGTCGGCCCTCATGTTCGAGGAAAAAATCAACTCCGCGCCAATTCCCGCACCCGTTTCCAGATCCGGTCGAACATGGGCCGGGTCAACCTTCCCGTCTGCGTGTTCTGCCGGCTGGGATGGTAGGAGCCCACCAGCCACAACGGCGAATCCTCTTTCCGCAACCCGGGGACGGATGCGACCGCGCCATGGGCGAAGGCGGGCTTGGGGCCGCAGCCTCCCCGACCGCTTCCCGACGGTTCCGCAAGCACGTCCGACAATGTGTCGTACGCCACCCGTCCCAAGGCGACCAGGACGTGCAGGCGCTCCAAGAGACGGATTTCCTCGAGCAGGAACGGCAGACAGTTGCGGATCTCCTCCCGCGCAGGCTTGTTGTCCGGAGGAGCGCAACGGCACAGCGCGGTGAGGAACAGGCCGCGGAGAGTCAAGCCGTCGCCGCGAGCGACGGCCTTCGGACGGTCCGCAAAACCGGCGCGGAAAAGCGCCGGATAAAGGAAATCCCCCGAGGCATCGCCGGTGAACATCCGGCCGGTGCGGTTTGAGCCGTGGGCGCCGGGAGCCAGGCCGACAGCCAGGACCGCCGCCCGGGAATCGCCGAAACCGGGAACCGGCTTCGCCCAATAGTCTTCCTCGCGGTAGGCGCGGCGTTTTTCGCGGCCGATGCGCTCGCGCCACTCCACCAGCCGCGGACAGCGGCGGCAGGCGATAATCCGCTCTTCCAGATCGCTCAGGGTTTGCGCCAAAAACCACCTCCTGTAGGTTCTCGGTAGGTTTTTTGGATGTTTTCCCACTTCCCGGAGGATACACTAGGAGACGGCGGAAGTACACTTCCCCCCGGCCTTCCGGCCGAAGCGGCCGGTATCCGGCGCAGAAATTTTTTCCATTTGCGCCGGTCGTCGGTCCCGGTTACCATAGACGTGCCCGCGCGGCATCGCGTTCGAGCCCCCGCCGGGCCAAGGAGGAATGCCGTGAGAACACTTCGTTTCCAGGCCGTTCGCTGGATTCCAGCCGCCGCATTGTTTCTGTTCGCCCTGCTGGCCGGCTGCGGGGGAAGCTTACAACCGTGCGACTCCGACATCACGGTGACCAAAACCGCCGACACCAACGACGGCGCCTGCACCGCCGCGGATTGCTCCCTGCGCGAGGCGGTGATCCGGGCCAACGCCTGCGCCGGCACCCAGACCATCCGGGTTGCGGCCGGAACCTACACCCTCACCCGGGTCGGTTCCGGAGAGGAGCTGGCCGACACCGGCGACCTCGACCTCGCCGGCAGCGTGACGATCCTCGGCGACGGCCATCCTGTCATCGACGGCAACGGGGCCGACCGGGTCTTCGACGTTCTGCCCGGCGTCGCCGCCAGCCTGAGCGGCTTGGTGATCCAGAACGGCCATGAATACAACGGGTCCGGCATCCGGGTCACAGATGCGACCCTGAACGTCAACGAAAGCGCCATCCAGAACAACATCAGCACCTGGGCGGCCGACCACGAGGTCGACGGGGGCGGCATTTACGCCTCCGGCGGCAGCGTGCTCGGGATCTACCTCTCGGAAATCCGCGGCAACCACGCCTTCGTCGGGGGAGGAATCGCCACCGAAGAGGCGGCCGGGGTGGCGCCGACGATCACCCTCTCCCACACCATCCTCGCCGAAAACGAGGCCTACGGCCCGGGCGGGGGGATGTGGCTCGGCCCCGGCACCCGATCGACGCTGATCCGCACCGAGGTTGAGGAGAACACCGCCGGGAACGAAGGGGGCGGCATTCACAACAACGGCGACATGGAGCTCACCAGCTCCACCGTTGAAAACAATTCCAGCATCAACGCCGGCGGCGGAATCCTCAACGGGTTCGTCACCCTGATCGCGCGGGACGTTATGATCAGCAACAACCAAGGCCGAAGCGGGGGCGGAATCTACAACCTCGGGATGGCTCACTTCTACCAGAGTTCGATCGTGTACAACACGGCCTACGAAGACGAAGGCGGCGGAGCCTTCAACGCCAGCGGAGCCGGATTGCTCCTCGACAACACCACCGTCGGCGCCAACAACGGCGGCTCCGCGGGCGGCGGCATCTTCAACGACGACGGCGGGAGCCTCCGCCTGATGTTCGTGACGGTCGCCGGCAACGCCAACGGGGGAATCCACAACAGCGGTGCCGGCGAAAAGACCGTCCGCAACACGATCCTGGCCGCCAACGCGGGCGGCAACTGCACCGGAGTGCCGATCGATTCGATCGGCCACAACATCGACGACGGCGCCACGTGCGCACTGATCGAAGCGACCGACCTTTCCAACACCGACCCGATGCTGGATCCAATGCCGCCGGTGGGCACTTGGTCGCCCGCCTACAATCTCCAGGCCGGCAGTCCGGCGATCGATTCGGCCGATCCCGACCGCTGCGACGGCATCGACCAGCACGGCGTGATCCGCCCGCAGGGCGCGAACTGCGACCGCGGCGCGATCGAACGGGCGGCGTCCGGAAGCGGTGCGATCAGCGGCAAGGTCTGGCACGACCTGTGCGCGGTCCCCGAACACGGCTACCCGCCCACCCCGCCTCCCGGCTGCGCCGACCCGGACGGCGACGGCTTGTTCATCGACGGCAACGGCATC
>JAFGKK010000073.1 GCA_016928575.1 Anaerolineales bacterium | reverse complement strand
GGTGCCTTTGGTTCCAATCCACGGAGAACACGGAGGATCACGGAGAAAAACATTTTTAGGCTTTTCCGTGTCCCTCCGTGACCTCCGTGGATGATAGTTAATAGGAGAATGCATGTTTCAAAGAAGAGACACACCCCCCCTGCCCGAAGTCCTGCGCACGTCCGGCAAGATCGAAACCGTCCTCGGACCGGGGATTTCCGTCAAGGGCCTCATCAGCGGAAAGGGCGGAGTCCGCATCGAGGGGGTGTTCGAGGGCAAGATCGACATCGAGGGTCCGCTGGTCGTCGGCGAGGCGGGGAAGGTGGTCTCCGAGGAGATCCGCGCGCCGTCGCTGGTGGCCGGTGGAACCCTGCAGGCGACCATTTTCGCCGACAAGGTCCAGGTCCTGCGCTCCGGCCGGATCTACGGCGACGTCACCACCGCGAATCTCTCCACCGAGGAGGGGGGTTTTTTGAAAGGCACGATTCACATGCCGGAAGAAAAGCCGGCGGCGCCGGCGGCGGCATCATCCGACGACACAATCCGCCCAGACCAGGCATCCACGAGGCCGAATCCCTTCCGCAAGTAGGGGCGGCCCGATGGGTCGCCTTTTTTCAATTCAACGGGTCGCATGTTTATTTTCATTCCATCGGGTCGCCCCATCAACTGACCCATCGGGGCGCCGGTGGAGGATGCCCCCGGCGGCGCGATACTCCCGCAAGATCAACCCATGAACAGCAGCGCGCCGAACGCATTGCCCAGGCTGTGCGAGATCCATCCGGGCAAAATCGAACCGGACCGGTGCAGCAGCCACCCCTGCACCCATCCCATGGCGAGTTGGACGATCAAGAGCGGCCACAATCCGGAGCAAACGGTGAGCAATGGAAGATGGGGAAGCAGGAAAAGCACCGCCTGGAGAAAATTCCCGGCGCGAAACCCAACCATCCGGATCAACATCGACCCGAGCAAGCCGCGGAAGAAGATTTCCTCCCCAAGGGCTGTGTAGAGAGCCTCGTGAATCCAAGCCGATAAAAAACCGGCCAACCCGATCGTCCACCCGCGGTATCGGGAGGCCGCCAAATTCGGATCGTTCAGGACGTGCTCCGGGATCAGCAGCCGGAGTAGTGGAAGCGCGGCCGCCGTCAGCAAGCCCAAGATCAATCCGGCGGCGAGGTATCGGAACGCCGCCCCGCGCCATCCGACTTTCGACAGCGAATCCCGCCAGGATCCGCCGCGCAGTTTGTAATAGGCGATCACCGCCAGGGAGGGCAGCGAGAAGACGATCGTCTGCACGGGAAAGTCCATCGTACCTCTCTTCCGGCGCCGGCCGATGCCGCATCGGACGACAAAAAAACTTTCCGAAGTCCCGCCACCGCACCATCAAGCGACAAAGCCGGGGCGCGGTCCAGAGCCTTTGCCGTTCATGAAAACAGGTATCTCCTCAGCCTCCCCCTCATCCGCCCTTCGGGCACCTTCTCCCAGCCCTACATCTACGGATGAAATTATGCATTTGTTGAAAGCCCTCCAGCTCAAGCGATAGGCTGTGAGAATGTATCCCGGAACGCATGTCCCGCGCTCCGCACGGGACAGTGACGGGAGGATGGGATGAGGGGGGGAATAATTGGATGGTTTTTCGTCTATTTTTCAATCCTTGTATCATGTTGAGCAAATACGAAAAAGGTGCGTTTTTGCGGAATGGTCCGCATGTGGGAAAGAAGCCTCTCCCCCGCCACCCCCTGCGGAACCGGAGAAGAGTGATGGGGGAGAGGCGGGGGCCGGATCTGCTCAGCGTTCCCGCACCACCACCGTCTTGGCCAGCAGGTCGAACCAGCGCTGCCGCTTGGGTTGCAGTGCGAGAAACAGCGCTTCGAGCGGGAAGATCTCGAAGTAAAAGGAAAGCCGCCGCAGGAAAGCCTGCCAATAGGTGGGAGGCAAACCGTCCTCCGAGCGCACCCGGAGGCCCAGCAAGTACTTGCCGACCGTGCGGCCGAACCGCCCTTCGAGCAGCGGGAAGTAGGCGAGGATCATGGCGATGCAGGCGTTGGCGCCGATCAAGACCAGCACGATCAGGACGCCGCCGAGGACCTTCTCCGGCATCCCTTCGGGGTTCTGCGGAACGGCGTTGGCAAGCACGATCGTCAGCGCGGCGGCAAGCGCGGCGAAGCCGATGATGAAGACCATGTCCACCAGAAAAGCCGCCGCCCGGCGGCCGAAGCCGGCATACACCAGCGGGACCTCCTTCATGAACTCGGCCGCCACCTCGCGCGGATCGCCCATCCGCTCGACCAGCGTTTTCATGTCCTCTCCGCCGGCAATCCCCTCGCGCAGATGCGCCTCCAGGTCGGCCCGGATCCGTTCCCGGTCGCTCTCCGGAGCGTAGATCAGATCCATCACTTTGCGGACGTACTGTTGTGCGATATTCGACGGTGCCTGGGTCATTGGTTTTTCTCCCTTTCCATCAGCCGCTCAATTGCGGAGATAAATGCCTTCCATTCGGCGACGCGCGCCTCCAGGAATTTGGCGCCGGATTTCGTCAGACGGTAGTACTTGCGCGGCACGCCGCGCTCGAGCGTCTCCCAACGGGCGTCGATGTGGCCGGCCTTTTCCAGCCGGTAGAGGACCGGATACAGCGTCCCCTCCTTCAGACGGAACAGGCTTCCCCCGCGGGATTCGAGCGTCGAGACCAGCTCGTAGCCGTACATCTGCCGCTCGGAGATCATCTGCAGCAGGATCATCTCGAGCGTGCCCCGCTTTAACTCCTTATCGAAAGTTGTTTTTTCTTCCATAATATTTAGCCTCGCTAAGTATTATACATTGCTATGGCTATTTGTCAAGACTCATCGGCGAGTAAAGAATGTGGAAAAAACATCCCCTCTTTGCCGAAAAACGTCTCTTTTTTAGAGACTTTATATCCAAAACCATGTTATATTTTCACGGATAAGCGAACGGCCGTGCGATATGCCGTCCAGCGGACAGAAAGCCGTTGCCCATCCCGCGAAATCGGTGCATCGCGGCAATCTCATCCCGATATACCAGGAAGCCATGGCCCACAAAACCGACATCTCTAAAACCGAAATCGAACAGCTCGAAAAATCCGCCCCGCAGGAGATCCTCAAGTGGGCTTGCGCGAAATTCCGCTGCCTGTGCATCGCCGCGTCGTTCGGGAAAGACAGCATCGTCCTGCTCCACATGCTGCGCACCATCCGCCCCGACCTCGACGTGATCTACCTCAACACCGGCTACGATTTCCCCGAGACGATCGAATTCATCGAGAAGCTGCGCAAGGAATGGAAGCTCAACCTGCACGAATTCACCCCCCGGATCAGCGTCGAGGAGCAGGAGCGCACGCTCGGCGCGGACCTGTATCGCACCGATCCGGGCCGCTGCTGCGGGATCCGCAAGGTGGAGCCGATGGCCCGCGCTTTGCGCAACTACGACGCCTGGATCACCGGCCTGCGGCGCGACGAAACCGAGCACCGCAAGGACATCCGCGTGGTGGAGGTCGCCAACGACTTGGTGAAGATCAACCCGCTCGCCTCCTGGACCGCCGAGGACGTCTGGGGCTACATCCGCGCCAACAATGTCCCCTACAATCCGCTGTACGACAAGGGCTACGTCTCGCTGGGCTGCCGGCCGTGCACGCTGGCCGGCACCTGGGGCCGCTTCGAACGCGCCGGACGGTGGGCGGGAACCACCAAGGCCGGGGGCGAATGCGGGATCCACGTCAATTCGACGATGGCCGAGTACGGGGAGGCCTCCCCCGTCCCCGCAGAAAAAAGGTCATCGAAGAAATGACCGGCGAGGTCATCCGCATTTCGAGGGCGCGGGAGCACAATCTAAAAAACCTCTCGGTGACGATCCCCAAGAACAAGCTGGTGGTCGTCACCGGGCTTTCCGGCTCGGGCAAATCCTCGTTGGCCTTCGATACGCTGTTCGCCGAGGGCCAGCGCCGCTATGTGGAAAGCCTCTCCGCCTACGCCCGCCAGTTCCTCGGCCAGCTGCGCCGCCCCGACGTGGACGGGATCGACGGGCTCTCCCCCGCGGTGGCGATCGACCAGCGCGGCCTCAGCGCGAACCCCCGCTCAACGGTCGGCACCGTCACGGAAATCTACGACTACCTGCGCCTGCTCTACGCGCGCGCCGGCGTGCCCCACTGCCCGGTGTGCGGGCGGCGGGTGGAAAAGCAGTCCGCCCAGGAGATCGCCGCCGCCGTAGCCGCGTTTCCGCCCGGAACGCGCCTGGCGCTCCTCGCGCCGGCGGTGCGCTCGCGCAAGGGAGCGCACGAGGCCGCGATCGAGGAAATGCGCCGGGCGGGATTTGTGCGCATGCGCATCGACGGCCGCTTCCAGGAAACCGACGCCGAGCCCGGGCTCGACCCACACATTCCCCACGACCTGGAGGCGGTGGTCGACCGGCTGGTGATCCCCGATGCGCCCTCGGCCGAATTCCTCACCCGCCTGACCGATTCGGTCGAAACGGCCCTGCGCAGCGGCGACGGGTTCCTCATCGTCCACAACCTGTCCGCCGATCCGCCGGCGGATTCGCTTTTCTCAGAGCGCTTCGCCTGCCCTGTCGACGGGATCAGCCTGCCGGATATTCAGCCGCATTCGTTTTCCTTCAACTCGCCCCACGGCGCCTGTCCGGCCTGCCAGGGGCTGGGCTCGCGGCTGGAAATCGATCCGGCCCGGCTGTTCCCCGATCCGTCCCAGCCGCTGGACGAGGCGGTGCTCTCGCTGTTCGCCTTCGAGCGCGAGGAAGGCCAGCGTTCGCAGTCGCTGTGGATCGAATCCCTCGCCGCCCGCTTGGGATTCGATCCGGAATCGCCGGTCGGGCAGATCTCCCCGGAACGGATGCGGCCGGTTCTTTACGGAACCGGAGCGGAGAAGATCCGCGTCGAGTTCCCCGCGCGGGACGGCAAACGCTCCTTTTTCGAATCGCCTTATGAGGGGCTGATCCCCTATTTGCGGCGGCGGTACGAGGAAAGCGCGAGCGAAACCTTCCGCGGAAGGGTGGAAAGCTTGATGCGCGAGCGGGTGTGCGAGGATTGCCGGGGGAAGCGGTTGCGCAAGGAATCGCTGGCCGTGACGGTCGCCGGCCGCAACATCGTCGAAATCTGCGATCTGACCGTCTCCGGCCTGCGGGCCTGGGTGGAGGAGCTGCGCGGCGCAGACGTCCTGCGCGGGGAGGAGGGCGGCGCCGTCCGGCGCGCGGTGGCCGCGCCGATCCTCGCGGAAGTGGGCCACCGCCTGGAGTATCTTGAGGAAGTCGGCGTGGGCTATCTCGCCCTCTCGCGCACCGCCGCTTCGCTTTCCGGCGGCGAAGGCCAGCGGGTGCGCATGGCGACCCAGATCGGATCGCGCCTGAGCGGCGTCCTCTACGTCCTCGACGAACCCTCGCTCGGCCTGCACCCGCACGACACCCGCCGCCTGCTCGCCAGCCTGCTGCGCTTGCGCGGCCTGGACAACACGGTGCTGGTGGTGGAGCATGACGAGGAGATCGTCCGCACCGCGGATTGGATAATCGAACTCGGCCCGGGCGCCGGGCCGTTGGGCGGCGAGCTCACGGCGCAAGGCACCCCGCAGGACCTGCAGAAGAAGGGCGCTTCGCTCACCGGCCGTTTTCTGAAGGGCGAATTCCGCTTCCGGCCGCCGAAAAAGCGCCGGGCGGGGAACGGGGACTTCTTCACCGTGGGCGGCGCGCGGGCCAACAACCTGAAGAATGTGACCGCGCGCATCCCGCTCGGCATGCTGGTCTGCATCACCGGCGTTTCCGGATCCGGAAAATCGTCCCTGCTCTTCGACGTGGTGCTGAGGGCGTTGGCGGTCGATCCGCCCGGGGAAGGGCCGTGGGATTCAGTCGCCGGGCGCGAGCACATCGACAAGGTCATCCCGATCGACCAGACCCCCATCGGCCGGACCCCGCGCTCCAATCCGGCCTCCTACGTGGGCTTCTACGCCGAACTGCGCGAGCTGTTCGCCGCGCTTCCGGAATCCAAGGTCCGCGGATACCGCCCCGGCCGGTTCTCCTTCAACGCCCGCGGCGGGAGGTGCGAGGCCTGCCAGGGCCAGGGGCAGGTGGAAATCTCGATGCAGTTCCTGCCGGATGTGTTCATCCCCTGCGAGGTGTGCGGCGGGGCGCGCTTCAACCGCGAGACCCTCCAGGTGCGTTTCAAGGACCGGACGATCGCCGACGTGCTTGAGCTGACGGTCGATCCGGCGCGGGAGTTGTTCGCCGCGTTCCCGGGCATCCTGCGCAAGCTCGATACGCTCCACGATGTCGGGCTGGGCTACATCCGCATCGGCCAGCCGGCGACGACGCTTTCCGGCGGCGAGGCCCAGCGGGTGAAGCTCGCCCGTGAGCTGGCGCGCCGTTCCGCGGGCCACACCTTCTACATCCTCGACGAGCCCACTATCGGCCTGCACGCCGCCGATGTCCGCGGCCTGATCGACGTGCTGCAGCGGCTGGTCGGAGAAGGCCACACCGTATGCGTGATCGAGCATCACCCCGATATCCTCGCCGCCGCGGATCACCTGATCGACCTCGGACCGGAGGGCGGCGATTTGGGCGGACGGATCGTCGCCGAAGGAACACCCGAACAGGTCGCACAAGCCGACACCCACACCGGCCGGTTCCTGCGCGCCCTGCTCGCGCGTTCCTCCGCCGGGCCGGTGAAGGCGGCGAAATCCCGCCCGTCGGCCAGTACCGCCCGCTCCAGACACGGATAACTCTCCGGTTCGGCCCGGCCGCGACCATCCCGCGATGACCATCCTCCGCTTTCCGCATCCCTTGAAGTTCTCCAAGGATATCCACCGAGAAACGGCTTTGCGCCGCTGCCGCCTCGCGGAATGCCGCGGCGCCTGCTGCCTGCACGGCGTGTGGGTGGATCCGCTGGAAAAGAACGACATCCTCGCCAACCTCGAATCCATCCTGCCATACATGCCGGAATCGCGGCGGGATCCGCGCGCCTGGTTCGGGGAGCAGCGGGAGCGGGATGATTTCTTCCCGTCCGGATGGGTTGTCGCCACCGCGACCGTTCCCAATCCCGCGCATTACGGCGGCACCGAATGCATCTTCCTCCGGGCGGATTGGCGGTGCGCGCTTCAAGCCGCTTCGCAAGCCGCCGGGTATCATCCCTGGCGCTGGAAGCCGTTCCACTGCATCATCCACCCGATCACCTTCGAGCAAGGCCAGTTCACCATCGCCTCCGACAAGGAGTTGCTGGCGGAGGAGGGCGGCTGTTTCCGCCAAGGCGAAAAAATCCTCCGGATGTCGGATTGCCTGGCGGACGAGATCGCCTTCTTAAAAAGCGTCGGTGGCAGGGATAGTCAGGTGCGCGAAAATGGGGTATCCGACTTTGCAGGTTGATGAAAAAGGCGGGTGCTGTCAAAGGCATTTTTCAGAACCCTGTTAGCAACTTGTCTCGTGAATTCGTTGAATATCTGAAAAGGCAAGAGAAGGGGTCATGCCCGCGCCTGCCCTCGCGCCTGCCCTCGTGAAGCGAGGGAAGCGAGGGAAGCGAGGGAAACGGGGTGTATCCAGCGGGCATCCACCCTGGATTTGGGCTAAAAACACCCCCGGCGAAGAACGCGCCGAGGGCCGGCGCGGGGATGACAACACAACCAGAAGGCAATGTTTCAATGGATCAATCGTTTTTCCGCTTTCCAGTCAGCCCCTTAAACCATCAGAATATTGAAAGGTTTTTTCGGGAAATATAATCCGGTTGTGTCTGCTCACCCCGATGTATGAATTATATAAATGTCCGGAAAAACCAGTTTTCATTTTCCCCTCATCCCATCCTTCTCCCAGCCCATCCCCCGAGATTGACGGTTTTGGTTAATTACGTTCTTTTTTCCGCCGTTGTCGGCCTGGGAGAAGGCGCCCGAACCTGTCCCGGAGCGATGCGACAGAAAGGCGGATGAGGGAGAGGCTGAGCAAATCCATTCGGTTTTGGTAATAACCCCGGAGCGATTGAAGCCGGGATCCGGCGGTTTCCGATGATGCCCCGGATGCCGACATGACGATCACCGGTCGAGTAGTTACTTCTTTTTTACGGCGCCGCGGCCTTTTTCCCATTATGATCTGATCTTGCCGGACAAATCACCTGTTTCCCGACCTCCCAATTCCACTTCCTCCATTCCTTCGGATGGGGACGGTTGCGGGGGCGCCGATGGTTTTCCGGCCTTTCTCCCGCCAAGGCAACCATCTCCGGAAAATCAGGAGGCCGTATGGGCTTGCTGGAATCAAAATCCATACTCATCACCGGCGCCGCATCCGGGATCGGCAAAGCGGCCGCGGAAGCGATGGCCCGCGAAGGGGCGTCGGTGACCCTGGCCGACCTTTTGGACGCCGAAGGAAACGCCGCGGCCGAAGCGATCGTCCGCGGCGGCGGCCGCGCCCAATTTGTTCATTGCGACGTGACCCGCGCCGATCAGGTGGAGGCGGCGGTGGAAGCGGCGGTGGACGCCTTCGGACGGCTGGATGCGGCTTTCAACAACGCCGGCCTGGAAGGCGAGTTGGCGCCGACGGCCGAGTGTGAAGAGGCGAACTGGGACCGCATCCTGGCCGTCAACCTCAAGGGAGTCTGGCTGTGCATGCGGGCCGAGATCCGGCGGTTCCTCGAGCAGAAGGGCGGCGGCGCGATCGTCAGCACGGCCTCGGTGGCCGGGATGGTCGCCGAGCGCGGGTTCCCGGCCTACGCCGCCGCCAAAGGCGGCGTGATCCAGCTTTCGCGGACGGCGGCGGTGGAATACGCGGCGCACAACATCCGCATCAACGTCGTCTGCCCCGGATTGGTGGATACGCCGATGGCGGCGCGGACGCTCAAGCGCATATCGATCGGGGCGATGGTCCCGGACCCGGCCCGGCCGCAATGGCTCGAAGCCGGGATCAACGGGGTCATGCGCTGGGAGCCCGCCGGCAGGGTCATGGCGCGCATGTTGCAGCCTCTCGGCCGGCCCGGCCGCCCGGAGGAGATCGCCGCCGCGGCGGTGTGGCTGTGCTCGGATTCCAGCTCCTTCGTCACCGGCCAGATGCTGGTCGTGGACGGCGGGATGACGGCGGCGTAGGACGGCCGCGCAGGCCGCCGTTCTTCCTCCCCCCAAGAACACGTCCCCCCATTCCCTTCGGAATGGGGGGACCACAGGGGGGCGGGCCAGACCATGATCCTGAGAGATCTACCGCTTGAGGGAACGGCGCCCCCCATGGTACAATGCCGCCCGTTTCCTCGAAGGCACGCCCCCATCGTCTAGTGGACCAGGACGCGGCCCTTTCAAGGCCTAAACCGGAGTTCGAATCTCCGTGGGGGCACTTGCACCCGGAGGCGGAAGACCGAAACGGTCTTCCGCTTTTGCATAGGCGGTCCCCTCACCCTGCCGGAATACGACCAGCTTCCCCTCTTGCAGAATAATCCGGGTGAGGGGGAAGGGATGAGGGAGGTACGGGAGTATACTTGTTCTTCGATTCTCCAATTTCGTACCGTCAGGAACCATCGAAAGATCCGAAAAGCTCCCCGCCCCGGTTCCTCTGGGGATCAGGAGGCCGTATGGCAAAGGCGGACAAGCGGAAACTCGGCGTGCTGACCAGCGGGGGCGATTCCCCCGGGATGAACGCGGCCATCCGCGCCGTGGTGCGAACCGCGCTCGACCGCGGCCTGGAGGTGTTTGCCATTACCGAAGGCTACCAGGGCATGGTCGACGGCGGAAACGCGATCAAACCGATGGCTTGGGATTCGGTCGGCGGGATTCTTCAGCGCGGCGGGACGGTGATCGGCACGGCAAGATGCGCGGATTTCCGCACCCGCGAGGGCCGGCTCAAGGCCGCCTTTAACCTCGCCGCCTACGGAATCGACGCCCTGGTGGTCATCGGCGGCGACGGCAGCCTGACCGGGGCCGACATCTTCCGCCGGGAATGGCCCTCGCTGCTCGAGGAGCTCGTCCAAGGCGGGAAAATCGGCAAAGAAACCGCCAAACGGCATCCATACCTGACGGTCACCGGCCTGGTCGGATCGATCGACAACGATTTCTACGGCACCGACATGACCATCGGCGCCGACACCGCCCTGCACCGCATTGTCGAGGCGGTCGACGCCATCTCCTCCACCGCCACCAGCCATCAGCGCACGTTCGTTGTCGAGGTGATGGGCCGCCATTGCGGCTACCTGGCGCTGATGAGCGCGCTGGCCTGCGGCGCGGACTGGGTGCTGATCCCCGAATCCCCGCCCGACGTGGACAACTGGGAGGACAAGATGTGCGCGGTGCTGGCGGCCGGCCGCGCCGCCGGACGGCGCGACACCACCGTGATCGTCGCCGAGGGAGCCACCGACCGCGATGGCAAGCCGATCACGAGCGCCTATGTCAAGCAGGTGCTCGAGGAAAAGCTCGGCGAGGATTGCCGGGTGACGATCCTCGGACACGTCCAGCGCGGCGGTTCCCCGAGCGCGTTCGACCGCAACCTGGGCACGCTGATGGGCCACGCGGCCGTCGAGCAGATTGAACGCAGCACCGCCGACTCCCAGCCGATGGTGGTCGGTTGGCGCGAAAACCGCGTCGCCTGCACACCGCTGATGGAATGCGTGGAAAAGACCCAGAAGGTGTCGCAAGTGGTGGCGGCCAAGGATTACGAACAGGCGATGGCCCTGCGCGGCGATTCCTTCAAGGATACCTTCCGGACCCTGCGGACGATGGTGCGCTCGCTGCCGCATGCGCCCAAGCCCGGCCTGCGCAAGCTGCGGATCGCGGTCCTCAACTCCGGCGCGCCCGCGCCGGGGATGAACACCGCCGTCCGCTCGGCCGTCCGGCTCGGGCTCGACAAAGGCCACACCCTGCTCGGCGTGCGCGGCGGGTTGCAGGGGTTGATTAACGGCGACATCCAGGAGATGAACTGGATGAGCGTCAACGGCTGGGCGCCGCGCGGCGGATCGGAGCTCGGCACCGGGCGCAAAGTCCCGGCCGGCAAGGAGCTGTACGCCATCGCCCGCAACATCGAGGAGCTCGACATCCACGGCCTGCTGATCATCGGCGGCTGGTCCGGCTATGAGGCCGCCCACCGGCTGTGGAAGGAGCGCGAGAATTTTCCGGCCTACAATATCCCGCTCCTGTGCATGCCGGCGACGATCAACAACAACCTGCCCGGCTCCGAGCTTTCGATCGGCGCCGACACTTCGCTGAACAACATCGTCGAGTCGGTCGACAAAGTCAAGCAGTCCAGCGGCTCGCTCCATCGCTGTTTTGTGGTCGAGGTAATGGGCCGCTACTGCGGGTACTTGGCGCTGATGAGCGGCATGGCCACCGGCGCCGAGCGGGTCTACCTGCACGAGGAGGGCGTCACCCTGCAGGACCTGGAGCAGGACCTGGAAAATCTCAAGGCGGGTTTCGAGGGCGGAAAGCGGATCAGCCTGATGATCCGCAACGAAAACGCCAACCCGCTCTACACCACCGCCTTCATGTACGCGCTGTTCGAGGAGGAGGGGCACGAGCTGTTCGACGTGCGCCAGGCGATCCTCGGCCATCTTCAGCAGGGCGGGAATCCCTCGCCCTTCGACCGGATCCAGGCCACGCGCCTGGCGGCGCGCTGCATCGAGCACCTGACCGACCTGCCCGAATCGGACAGCCCCCCGGCGATGTTCATCGGCATGCAGCGGGGAAAGACCCAATTCTATAATCTCGAGGATCTTCCGCGGATGGTCGATCTCCCCCTCTCGCGCCCCAAGGAGCAGTGGTGGATGGACATGCGCGGGGTGGCCAAGGTGCTCTCCAAGCCGGGCCCGAAGAAGGAATAATGCGGGGCGGATTGCCCCGGGCGCATACAACCCGCCTTGGGCAATCCGCCTCTCCAGTTATTTATGGAAGAGAGTAATACTTTATTATGATAAAGGTATATCCGATGGTAATCACAAGCAGGATTATCCCCCACAAAGAATGGAAGACCATCGACGCCGGATAGAAGAGCTCTTGATGTTCTTCGGCAATCGATTTCATCGTTTGGATCACTTCGGTCAGAAGGGGCTGTTTCTCCGGAGGATCGATTTCCAGCTTGGATGTTCCGAACATGCCGGAAATCGAGGTTTTTATTATTGCGTTGGTGTCTACCAACTCGAAATCCTCAAACCTTTCCCGATATTGCACATGGTTCAATTCCAGCGCCCGGCGCACGAGCTCCAGCACTCTTTTATTGAATCCGACGATCGTATAGGAAGCCTTTTGTTTGGAGGATTGCCTGACATAGAAGTAAATGCCAACAATAAGGATAATCCCCTCGAACAACAGAGTCGGAACCAGACACTCAAGGTTAGGGTTTTGACCCAAGCGTTCGAATAAATGGAGGGTATTTAGCAGAATGATAAAAATTGCATTTTCCGGCCTAATCCGGCCGCCCGTTTCGGAGTTATCCGGCCGGTGATTCCGGAGTTATCCGGCCACCCATTCCGGAGT
>JAFGKK010000072.1 GCA_016928575.1 Anaerolineales bacterium | reverse complement strand
GACGGTTCGCTTACATTACGAACTATCTGACTGTTCCACAACAATGGTGTTTGCTGCTCCGAATTTGAATAAGTCCGCGTAGAAAGTGCCACATTGGGCCATATTGGGAATGGTTCCCCGAGTTGATGAATGTCCATGGAACTCCTTAAAGTCAAGTGTTACAGATTATAAGCCGCCCAACGCACAGGGTTCAGCGGTTTGGCCGGCTGAGCATGACTACATTCATTATATTAATTCCTCCATCGAAGAACACACCAACATTACCACCAGGCCGAAGGCCAAATCCGCTGCAACCCATTGTTGGGCGCATTAAGATTTTATAGCTGTTGTTTTATATTCTATTTTAATTGAATATTTAAAAGAGTGTAAACATTTTTGATATATTTTCTTTCCTTTCGGTGATGTTTCATTTCCCTTACAACCTATTCTATCTTCTTCTAAAGTCTTTTTTGAAGAAACCATTGACCGGATAATTTGCCCGAGAGAAATCCCACCGCGAAAACAATAACGGTTTGAGCAATCTATAAATTCTCCGGGAAATGTATCAATATCATACCTTTGAGTAAGGCCATTCTCACTTATCACATTTTCATATTCCAATACTTCTATATATATTTTTTCTATTTCCGGAAACGCTTCTCGAAATGATACTTTCTTTGCGAGAGGATATGTTGCTCTTTCAAATAATTCTGATGACTTTTCTCTATGGTCTCTTGAAGGCATATTACCTCCTAAATTGCGCCCAACGCACAGCGCTAAGCTGCCTGGCCGGCTTTGCGGGACTGGGTTCAGTATACCCCACTCGCCATCGAAGAACACGCCAACGAAAACACTCAGCCGAAGGCCAGGTCAGCTTCAGCGCCTTGTTGGGCAATAAAAACATATTATAGTTTCTTCCCAATTATTGAAGGATTAAATTTTATTCGTAATGATTTTTCTATATAATGAGCGTTCTTAGTATATGAAGGTTTTGTTTTTGAATGCCTATTTTTCCATTCTGCAATAAGAATTAATTCTTCGTTTTGCCACGACTGCATTTTTAATGATCGTATACGCCGTTTTTCCGATGATAACCTAATCAGAATATGTGCGGGTGAAGAAGGAATACCTTTTTCTCCATATATATCTTTTCGTTTGACTCTCTTGTTTCTTAAATTAAGAATTATTTTTTGAATAGTACTAATAACAATCGTGTCAATAACTTTTCCTTTTTCATCTAATATGGCATAGCATATTATTCGCGGCTCAGTATCTAAACTATTATTTTCAATAGTAGAAATACTATATTTGTATATTGGTTTTACTAAACCAGCTTTTTCAATATTAGACCGTATTTCTGAAGTTATTTTTGGCCATGTTGTTTTTACAATACTATGGAAAGTAGAAAACCAACTTCTTATATGTGATGCATCATACCAAAGCAATGATGATTGTATTAATCCTTCACATTTTTCAATAGGTAATTTTTGTTCTATCGCTGTATTTAGTACTTTTCCATCAAATGCAATTAATGAATAAATCTTCTTTCCGCAATCAATAGATATCAATATCCTATCATAATGTTTATATAGATTCGCCATTGTCCATGCAATATATAAACTATCAAACTGATGTGATGCTTTAGATGGATTATTTACACGACAAACTACATGCAATTGTTTAGACTGTTTTCTATTTTGTGTCTCTAGCATAGTAATAATCTGTAGTCCTGGATGATAAACAATTCCCGCCGATAATAACAATCTAATTCCAAAAGGTAGCATTTCCATTTTAGGCGGATATTTATTACACTTATTTTCAGAAATAAACAATAATATTGCGGATAAAAGACTATGACAAGTATCCACTAATTTATCAAATTGTTCAGCAAATTCAGATGGCATGAGTAAAATATCTGATTTTTTATCAATATATTTTACTGTCATCATTTCATATTCTGTACTTCCATGAGAAATGGCATTTCTGATAATGGAATCATATCCGGTAGTAAGTAAAGGGGAAATATTATCCGCAATTATTTTAGACCTATTTGCTAAATCTTGTGATAAGTAATCCTTATTTTTTATTTTTCCGATTATAAACAAATATATATTAATTAAATGATTAAATATATGTTCTGTATATCTTTGATATTCAGGATGCCATATCGATTCATATGCTGCAGATTTATCAGGTGTATTAAGTGATGGTGTTTTTGCTTCATCCCAACTTGAAGTAGGTTGAATTATTGATATTACCGCATGATTTATATCCTTTTGTAGTGAATATATCGCTTGTAATGAAATTTCGTAATTTGAACGAAGATAATCAAGACTAAGTGATATTACGTCATTATTGTGATAACAAAGTGGAGATTCGTTTGACATATAGAATAATGAGTAATGCCAATCATTGAATTTATATTCATTAACCCAGCTACTAAATGTATATAGTATTTTCTGTTTCTTATTATCACGAAAATGGAATTCAAGGGGATGGTTATAAAAGAATTCTTCTAGTGTTTTCATTTACCCCTCCATTATATATTGCAATTTATCCAATAATGGGTTTTATTGCCCAACGCACAGCGCTAAGCCGCTTGGCCGACTTGGCCTGGTGATTACCTCAACTTCAGTTTATTAGATCTGAAGATTACTATAACACCAACGAAGACTCTATGCCGAAGGCCAAGTCGGCTTCAGCGCTTTGTTGGGCCGTAACGTTTTTTTTCTTCAAAATAACCATCACTTCGATTGTGTAGAACCCTTCCCATTTTAATGCTTTAAGAAGCGGCGTCCTTTCCTCTGCAACATTCGGATCAATACAATTAGTCCATCCTCTGCAAGATATCAACTAAATATCGAGGCCGCTTCGTTCCACCAGTAGGATTCAAAAGAATATACTTATTCAAAAAACTCTTTACGGCCCAACGCACAGCGCTAAGCCGCTTGGCCGACTTGGCCGGCTACTTACCACTAACCATTGTACTTGATTCAAGGCCGAGGATAACACCAACGAAGACTCTAGGCCGAAGGCCAAGTCGGCTTCAGCGCATTGTTGGGCCGGAATGTTTTTTCTTCAAAATAACCATCATTTCGGTTACGCAGAACCCTTCCCATTTTAATGCCTTAAGAAGCGGCGTCCTTTCCTTTGCAACATTCGAGCCGATTCATGTAGTCCATCCTCTGCCAAATATCAACAAAATAACGAAGCCGCTTCGTTCCATAAGTAGACTCCTCAAACGCTATACTTACACCAATAAGATCTTACCGGCCCAACATATTACTGGACGGAATTCCCATCTACTTCTATATGCAACTATATACACCTAGATGCTTTTGGTTTGCATATATGGGTAGATGCTTTAAAACTCTATGATGTTGTCCGCAAGCCCGAGACGGCACGCATTTTCGTACCGCATCCGCCATATCAGCCTCCGCTTGTCCCATCGTGCTCCTGATTCCAGCATTTTCTCCTGCTTGGTCCATTCTAAATTTTGAATCCGGACATAGACCAGCGAACTCGGCTTGGGTTTCCAGGACGCTTCGTGGATGATCAGCTCCACCGTCTTCCAGCGGCGGCCCAATCGCCAATCATACCGATACCGCACGCACACCAGCCGCTTGCCGTATTCCGCCAACAGCTTCCGCGTGCCCCGGCTCCCAGGCTTCAACACCAGCTTCGTCCTCATCTCCCCCTCCCCGGCGTTCGGTTTCCGCTATTGTATAATATCCCCGTCCGCTTCGCCATCCGCGTCCGCCAGGGGGTGCCTCATGACCGCGTCCGCTTCTTCTTCCACAGCCGAGCTTCTCAACCGCCTCCGCAAGCTCATCCGCCTCCGCCATTATTCCATCCGCACCGAAGAATCCTACGTGGATTGGGTCCGCCGCTTTTTCGCCTTCCACGCCGGACTCCCGCCCGAGCAACTCGCCGAAGAGGAAATCTCCGCTTTCCTCACCCACCTCGCGGTCCGCGAACGCGTCGCTTCCTCCACCCAGAATCAAGCCCTGAACGCGCTGGTTTTTTTCTATCGCGGCGTCCTCGGCAAAAAACTCGATTCCCCCTTTCAGCTCGTGCGCGCCAAGCGCCCCGTCCTGCTCCCCACCGTGCTCTCCAAGGAGGAAGTCCGCGCGCTCCTCGCCGCCCTGTCCGGTCAGCACCTGCTGATGGCCCAGCTGTTGTACGGCAGCGGCTTGCGCCTGATGGAAGCCCTCCGACTGCGGGTGAAGGACCTCGATTTCCGGATGCGGCGAATTACCATCCGCGACGGAAAAGGGTTCAAGGACCGCGTCACCATGCTGCCCGATTCCGCGGCCGCGCCCCTCCAAGCCCACCTCGAACGCGTCCGCCGCATCCACCAATCCGATCTCGCCGCCGGCGCCGGCTCGGTTTACCTGCCCTACGCGCTCGAACGCAAATACCCGTCCGCCGCCCGTGAGTGGAAGTGGCAGTACGTGTTCCCCTCCGACCGCCTCTCTCCGGATCCGCGCGGCGGAGTCGTCCGCCGCCATCACGTCGACGAATCCGGATTGCAGAAGGAGGTCCGCCGTGCCGCCCGCTCCGCCGGAATCCCCAAACGGGTTGGCTGCCACACCCTGCGCCATTCCTTCGCCACCCATTTGCTCGAATCCGGCTACGATATCCGCACCGTCCAGGAACTCCTCGGCCACGCCAACGTCAACACCACCATGATCTACACCCACGTCCTCAACCGCGGCGGCTTGGCGGTAAAAAGCCCTCTTGATTAATCTGGAAAACCGCCCCGATCCTCCACCCCATTCACCGACAATCGGGGGTGGACCGAAAAAGGGACGGAAAGCACGGCGTCGCCCGCATGGGTGAAAATGGAGGATGTGCAAAAAAGAGAAGGCCGGCTTTGCCGATCCGGATTTCTACCGCCGGATTTCCACCGCCACGCCCAGCCCGCCCGCGCGCGAGCGGCGCAGGAGATCGAACAGCTCGATCACGTCCGCATCGTCCAGCGCGATGCAGCCCCAGGTCCAGTCCGTTGCGCTTCCCCCGCCGTGGATCAGGATGTCGTTCCACATCGGATGTTCCGGATTCATTTGGTTGAAGTCGTAGGTCTCCCAAATCGTGTCGAGCGGCCCGTGCGATTTACTCCACACTTCCACTCGATCCCGGCCTTCCTCCCCGTATTGGGCTTCGTAATCCGTCAGGGATTGCGCGGTCGTCTCCAGCAGCATTTGCCGCGGCCCGTAGCGCGATTCATACTGCATGCTGGCGATGAGAAAGATTCCTTCCGGGGTCAGTTCGTCCTCCCAGGTTGTGCGTTGCGCCATGCCGTGCTCGCTGATCGCCGCGCGGTAGACCGCAATCTCGCGTCCGCCTTCGAACACGGCCAGCCGGCGCTCGGATTTGTCCACTTCGATCCGGAAATCATCCACCGGCGCCACCGCAACGTGGAAGGTCACCATCCAGCGCCAGGTCAGGTATTCTGGGATGTGCCCGCCGGAAATCAGATGAAGTCCCGCTCCTCCCAGCAAAAGAGCCGCCGCAACGAACGCGGTAAAGCAGATCCGCCATGGTTTCCTATTCACGCGTCTACACTGCACCATTCCTCCTCCGGGGGCGCCGGATCGCATACGGCGCGCGTCCCGAAAACAAGACCTGGATTGTACCGAAGGCAGGAGACCTTTCCGCGATGGGATGCCGCCAAACGGCGTACGATATCCGTACGATCCTTCCGCGCCGGTTTTGCGGCGGAAGCGGTACGACGGAAGACCGGAATTCGCGGGGAGGATTGGCGCGGACCCTGCGGAATGGGTCGAGCGTGCGCGCGCGGCGGCAAGTATCGCGCCGGCATACCGGCATTGAGCCTTGTCGCCGGTCGTCCAGAATCGGGTCAAGTGGATTTGCATTTTCCCCGAAGGACAGACCGATTCAAACACCGGACCGGGGAAGTCGTCACCTGCCGGCTGGGAGTTAATCGATCCATCCCATTAAAAAACACCCAGATAATCCAATATGTTCCACGTCATCTTTTTCGCCGATTCGCCGTTCGCCATCCCGTTTGGATCTGAACTTTCAAAATTCGTTGCGAAGAAATATTCGTTATGGTTGGCTTCCACATAACCCACAAACCAGCCTATGTGCGGGGTTGTTCTTTGAGCCGAACCCGTTTTCCCGCTTAAGGTGAAACGCGGATCGGTTTCCAAGACAAGAATGTCTTTCACAATTTCCATCGTTCGCCCCGAAAAGGGAAGATCCTCAAAATAAAGCCGTTTTAAAAATTCCACTTGTTCGTCTGCGGATATCCGCAGACCGCCTTCGAGCCAAAAGGCGTCTATTTGTCCGGAAATATCCTTATTCCCGTACTCGGCCAGATTCACGTAATCGGCCATTCGCTCCCCCCCGACCCGTCGGGCCAGTTCCTGAAAATACCAGACCACGGAATTCTGCATCGCGGTTTTCAGCGAATGGTTTTGATTCCACGAGGGGATTCCATATTGTGTGCCGTCCCACTGAATGACATAATCCTCATCCGGGATAACGCCGGTTTCAAGGCCGATCAACGCATTCATGATCTTAAACGTGGAAGCCGGGAGGAACCTTTCAGCGCATCGCTCGGGGTCGATCTGGATGTATTGATTCTCGCTTCCGTCGAAGAGCACGAATGCGCCGGCATTGCCCTGAAAAAACCTTCCAAGTTCCGGCTTCTCTTCACGGATCGGAGTGGACGTTTCCGCGGCGGTTTTTTCCGTTTCCCGGCTTGTCGTTGAATTTTCAGCGGATGGCAATTGGGAGCATCTGGTAATCATCGAAAACAGAATAATTGTTCCAAACCAAATCCCTGTGGTGTTTTTCCGCACCGCCACTCCTCTCCAAAAAGACGGTTTTTACCTTCCGGGCGCGCAACGAGAAGCTGGCGGAACAAGCCTCGGGGAAAAAAAACGGCGGGCTTCCGCTTCCTCATCAGCCCCAAAGGCGCCGGTTCCGGTCAGCCCATCGCCTGCATCGCATCCGCCATCAGCATAAACGGCGTCATTCTGTCCTCCGTCTGATTGATGGTTCCCGCCACATACAGGTCCAGCTCTTCGGAATAATAGAGGAAGGATCCGTTGGAGCCCGAGTGCCCCCACACCGGCGGTGCGTTTAAGCCCATCACGGACGACATCTCAAGGTACATGGTCCCGAATCCATATTTAAACGGGAGGTTTCTCAGCGGCCGCCAATCGTGCATGGATTCCAGCGTGTCGCTCCGGAGGATCCGCCCTTCCCGAAGCGCTTTAAGGAACAAAATGGAATCCTTTACGGTGGAAACGACGCCCCCGTCGGCCCAGTAGGAACCGTTGGTGCGGACTTGGGTGACGTCCTCGTCGCCGGCGAATACGTCCGCCGGCGCGGCCGAGGCGTCCCGGGGTTCGGAATAGGCTGCCAGCCAGGTGTGCCCCATTTCGAGCGGCCGGAAGAAGTATTCGTCGAACACATCCGCCAGCGGCTTGCCCGTCACGGCCTCGATGATCTTGCCGAGCAGTTGGTAGTTGGTGTCGGAATAAGAAGCCGCCGTCCCGGGCGCGAAATCCGGCTTCAATTCGTCCCGCGCCCGGGCGATCGTCTCCTCGACGGTCCAGATCCGCTCCGGGTCCGCCAGGAACATCTCGTACATGCTGAAGCCGTCGGCTCCTTTTCCATCGTAGTAATCCGCGATCCCCGACGTCTGCGCCAACAACTGCGCCACGGTTATTTCACCGGAATAATCTTTCCCTTGGTAAACGTGAATCCCGCGGATGAGATCCTCGGGAAGATACTCCGCCATCGGATCGTCCAAAGCCAGTTCGCCTTTCTCATACAGGCGCATGACGGCCGCCGCCGTGAACAGCTTGGTGACGCTGGCCATAAAGACGGGCGTGTCCGCGGTCATCGGAACCCCGCCGGCCGCATTGGCCGTCCCCGCCGCGCCGGCCCAGGCGAACGATCCGTCGCCCTTCATCACCGCCAGGGCGCAGCTCCGGATTTGCGCGCCGCTTTGCACTTGGGCGGCCACGACGGCGTCGAGTTCCCGGCTTTCGTCGGCGAATTGCGGCGCTTTCAGCCGCCCTGCCGCAAACAGAATGCCGGCGACAATCAATCCGATCAGAAGCAGCGGTATGACGATTCTCCAGTTCATAGTTCGCGCACCTTTCAAACCAAGAGTTGTTAATCCCGCTCCCGCGGGATGATAAATACCCCGCGCCAGCCCCCGCGGAGTGCGCAGGTTCGGTTTGAAATTTACACCTGCGCGATTACGCAACGGGGGGCTTGCCGCGCAGTTCTTCGCATTTGTGCGCCCCGGCCTCGCCCGGCGAAGCCGGGGCGGGGCGTTGATACCGCGCAGCAAGCTGCGCGGTCATTCATTGTTTCCAGCGTTTTCGTGCGCGGGAAATTCCCCTTATTTCCGCAGGCTCGATCCGCCTTCCGGCCGGCTGCGCGGCAACGGGTTCGAACGGGATAGGCTGGCCTTAGGGCAAATCGGACGGTCTGCGGCGCGGATGCTGGGGCGCTTCTGCGCGGGGCATCGCGCACGGGGGCAGTAAACGCGGGCGGCCGCCGTCAGCTGCAGCGGATTCCCCTGCGTCAGCCGGCTCCCCCTCCTATTCGGCGTGGATTCTTCCGACCGCTTTCAGGGTTTTCATTTTGATCTCCCCGCCCAGGCGGTTTTCCCCTTGCGGACGCCCATCGGTGTTTCCGGAATTTTCAGCCGCTTCCATAAATTCCTCATCGCTTGTTTCGAAATGGAACGGCGCAAAGGATTTCTTCGGATGGTTGTTCTCAGCAGCCATCGGATTCCCTCACAGAGAGCCGATGATCGGTCCAAATCCGCGGAAGGTCCGCACCGCCGCAGGATACCGATCGGCGAGCAAACAGCCTCGCCGCGGTTGCGGCCCAGTATACATCAGGCGCCGAAGCGCATCCCAACGAAAAATCCCGGCCAAGCCCTTTGTCTCCGGGAAAAATCCTCCGATCCGGGTTTCCGAATTCGGCCGGACCGTGTAACCGGGCGTTATTTTTGCGGAAGGAACCCCCCACCCCTGAGCCAAATTTCGAAGCTTGCCGGCCACTGGCTGCTCGGCTGTTTTTGTTTCGCCATCCCGAAGCCGTGGCCTCCCTTGGCATAGGCGTGGATTTCCACCGGCCGGCCGGCTTTCTTCCAAGCCTGATACAGCGCCGGGCAGTTGTCCGCCACCAATGCGTCGTCGTCGGCGAACGCCATGAACAGCGGGGGAGCCTGTTTGGTCGCTTTCACCGCCCGGATCGGCGCCCCGTAGATGGCCGCAAGAAAGTCCGGACGGGGCTTGGGCGCGGATTTCAATGCGCCGTTGACGGCAATCAGCGCCCCGGCGGAAAAGCCGATCATCCCGATCCGCCCTTTGCGGATTCGATACCTCCTGGAAATCCGCCGGACGGCCCGCAGCGATTCAATTCCATCCTCGACCGCTTGGCGGATGTACCCGGCGATTCCGCGGATGTCGAAATTCGACGCTTCAAAGGCGGCCCGGAATTCCGCATCGTCCGCCGGCGTGGGGGCCAGCCGGTATTTGAGAACGAAAGCGGTGATCCCGAGGGCGTTCAACCATTCGGCCACCTCGGTCCCTTCTTTTTGGATCGCCAGAAACTGGAACACGCCGCCCGGGACGACGATCACGGCCGTGCCGTTCGGCTTCCTGGGAACGTACGGGAGGAGCGACGGCATGGATACATTGCGGATGATCCTGCTTCCCCACAACGACCCGCGCCGTTCTTTTGGCATGTCGGCTTCCGGCCGGGATCTCCGTCCGCCGAGGAGGGGTATCGGTTTCTCCAGGATTCGATCGTTCACAATGACCCGCCTTTCCGCCCGGATGGAATGGAAAAAGGACGACCCAGCGGCTTGCATTCCGACCGTGGGCCGCCCTTTCGCGATGCCTTTCATTATAATATCCCGCGTTTAAAAACCGGCGGAATTTCAACCCGGAGTTCGTCGCCCTCAGGAAGCCGCGCTTGTCTTGCCGAACGCGGGGTCTCCGCCGCCTCCGCGCCTCAGCGGTCGAGTCCGCACCGCAGCCCTTCCAACCCGGCAAACACGAGCGCCGCCGGCGCCGTCTGTCCTCGAAGGGAATCCGGATGCGAATCATCGGCCCCGCAATCCCCCCTCCAAGGCCGGCAGAAGATTCTCTTCGCGCCGCTTTTCGTACAGGCGGGTCGGACCGGCCGGTGCGAATCCGGCCGCCGGGCAGCCTTCGCTTGCCACCGGGAAAATGAATTCAAGGACCGCCTTGCACATCGCGGCTTCACTCCCCGGCAGGGCGGAAAAAGGCGATCGAGGATCCCAACCCGCTTGACCGGTTTGCCGGCACGGATTCGACCGGCCGTTTTCCGCTACCCGCACAGCGCCCCGCTTCGAACGGCGGCGTGGGCGGGCTGGAAGACGGAGTGCGCACAAGTCTGAAGGGATTTGGCCGCTTCCCCGCCCGCCGGACGCCGGAAGTATCCTTCCCGGAATCAAGATCCAGGAGGAAAGGACGAAGCAATCCGTAGGCATTGCCGGCGGAAAAGATCCACCATCCACCGTTAATTGACGCCCCCCGCCCTTTCCCGATATAATCCGGCGCGAACGATGCCGTTTTCCAGACCGGCGCGGTGCCGTAGACCGACGCGGTCTTGAAGACCACGTCGGTCTCTGACCGTCTTCCTTTTTAATACAAGCAGCCACATCCTGGCCGCCCGGTGGGCGGCCCACCGGGAGATCCCATCGTGAAGACCGATTCCATCCTGCCCGTCCACACCCTGGTCGTCCGCACCACCCTCAAAAGCGATCCGGCCGCCGAGGGGCTGCTCAGCGACGCCCACGCCCTCGGCCTCAAGGCCGTCCGCAAAATCGAACGCGAACTGCTTTATTTCCTCGAAGGCAAACTGACCGCCGCCGAACGCGAAACCTTGCGCTCCCGCCTGCTCACCGATCCGCTGGTCCAGACCGGCGCCTGGCGCGACAAGCCCTCCAAAACCCCCTCCGGGGCCTTCGTCGTCGAGGTCGCCTTGCGCCCCGGCGTCACCGATCCGGTGGCCGAAGAGATCGTCCGCTGCGCCCGCATGCTCGGAGTGAAGGGGGTGGCGCGCGCCGCAACCGGAACGCGCTACGTCATCCGCGGCGCGCTGAATGCGAAACAGCGCGCCACCCTCGCCAAACGCCTGCTCGCCAACGATGTCATCCAGCGCTTCGTCCTCGGGCAGATCGAACCGGTCTTCCCCCACCCGGCCGAATCCTCCGGGCAGGTGGAGCGCCTGCCGATCCGCAGCCTCGATGACCGGGGGCTGGCCAAGCTCAACGCCGCCCGCCTATCCGCCCTCGACCTCGAGGAACTGCGCGCGATCCGCGAGTACTTCCGGCAGGAAGACCGCGATCCGACCGACGTCGAATTCGAAATGATCGCCCAAACCTGGAGCGAGCACTGCGGCCACAAGACCTTCAAGGCCGATATCGCCGTCGCCGGCGAAGAAGAGATGATCGAAGGCCTGCTCGACACCTACATCCGCGCCGCCACCGAGAAGGCCCGCGCCGGATGGGTCCGCTCGGCCTTCGTCGACAACGCCGGGATCATCGATTTCGACTCCGGCAACGAGATCTCCTTCAAGGTCGAAACCCACAACCACCCCTCGGCCATCGAGCCGTTCGGCGGCGCCAACACCGGCACCGGCGGAGTGATCCGCGACGTGCTCGGAGTCTCGGCCAAGCCGATCGCCTCCACCGACGTGCTGTGCTTCGGCCCCGCCGACGCCGATCCCGAAAAACTGCCCGAGGGCGTCCTCCATCCGCGGCGGATCCGCTCCGGGGTGGTGGCCGGGATCGAGGACTACGGCAACAAGATCGGCATCCCCACCGTCTCCGGCGCGATCTGGTACGACGAAGCCTACACCGCCAATCCGCTCGTCTATTGCGGCTGCGTCGGCATCGCCCCCAAGGGCAAGCACACCCGCAACCCCAAGCCCGCCGACCACGTCATCCTGCTCGGCGGAAAAACCGGGCGCGACGGCCTGCGCGGCGCCACCTTTTCTTCGATGACCATGGACGCCAAGACCGGCGAGGTCTCGGGCGCCTCGGTCCAGATCGGCGACCCGATCACCGAAAAGGGGCTGATCGAAGTCCTCGTCCGCGCCCGCAACAAGGGCCTCTACCACGCCGTCACCGACTGCGGCGCGGGCGGCCTCTCCTCGGCCGTCGGCGAAATGGGCGCCCGGATCGGCTGCGACGTGGAATTGCGCGAAGTCCCGCTCAAATACGCCGGCCTGGCCCCGTGGGAGATCTGGCTTTCGGAGGCGCAGGAGCGCATGGTCCTGGCCGTCCCCACCGAAAAGATCGCCGAACTGCAAATCATCTGCAAAATTTTCGACGTCTCCTTCACCGACATCGGCCGCTTCACCAAGGAAGGACGCACGATCGTCCGCTACAACGGCCTCACCGTGCTGGACCTGGACAACAAATTCCTGCACGAGGGCCAGCCCCTGAGGGAACTCAAGGCCGTCCTGCCCAAGCCGCCGGAGAAAACGGCCCCCGGCGCACCGCCGCACCCGCGGATCGACAACAACCAAGCCCTGCTTGAGCTCCTCGCCCACCCCAACATCGCCACCAAAGCCGAGACCGTCCGCGTCTACGACCACGAAGTCCAGGCCGGCACATCGGTCAAGCCGCTCACCGGAGTGGAAAACGACGGCCCGTCCGATGCGGTCGTGCTCGTCCCCACCGGTACCTCCGGCCCGCGCGGCCTCGTGCTTTCCTGCGGGTTCAATCCCGAGATCGGCAAAGTCGATCCGTACCGCATGGCCGTGAGCGCGGTCGACGAGGCCGTGCGCAACGCGGTCGCCGTCGGCGCCGATCCGGAGCGGATCGGCCTGCTGGATAACTTCTGCTTCGGCGACCCGCTGCGCCCCGAGGTGCTCGGCGCGCTCGTCGCCGCCTGCCGCGGCTGTTACGACGCCGCCGTGACGTTCGGCCTGCCCTTCATCTCCGGCAAGGATTCGCTCAATAACGAATACGTCGGCTCCGACGGCCGCAAGCACGCCATCCCGCCCTCCCTGCTGATTTCCGGGGCCGGCATCATCGACGACGTGCTCGCCGCCGTCACCATGGACCTCAAGGAGCCCGACAGCACCGTTTACCTGATCGGCGAGACGCGCGACGAGATGGCCGGCAGCCACTTCGCCCTACTCTACGGCGGCGGGGAGAACGAAGTCGCGCCCGCCCTGCCGGACCACGCCCCGGCGCTGTATCGGTGCCTGCACAAGGCGATGCAAAAGGGGCTGGTCCTTGCCTGCCACGATCTCAGCGAGGGCGGGCTGGCCGTCGCCGCCGCCGAAATGTGCATCGCCGGCCGGATGGGCATGACCCTCCACCTCGACGACGACGATCCGACCCTGGCCCTGTTCGGCGAATCCAACGCCCGTTTCCTGGCCGAGGTCAATCCGAAGGACGTCCTGGCGTTCGAAACTTGCTTCACCGGCGGGATGGGAAATTTCGCCCGCCGCCTTGGAACCACCAGCCCGGACGGACGGCTCGAAATCGCCACCATCGACGAAACCCTGCTCTCGCTTGAAGTCGAGGATTTGGTGCAAGCCTGGAAGGGGAAGGCAGTGTAACCATCCCTTCCCACCTCCCGCACCTCCTCCTTCCTTCCCGTAATAAGGAGGGGATAAGGGGAGGAGGGATGGGATGGCCTATGGTCGCGGAGTGAATACTCAAACGGAGTGAAGAAACCACCATGAAACCCCAAGCCCTGATCCTGCACGCCAACGGCATCAACCGCGACATCGAAACCGCGGCCGCGCTGGAAAAAGCCGGCGCCGAGGCCGATACGGTCCACCTCAACCAGCTGCGCGAAGGCGGCGTTAAGTGGAGCGACTACCAGATCCTCGTCATCCCCGGCGGATTCTCCTACGCCGACGCGCTCGGCGGCGGCAAGCTGATGGCGCTCGAAATGAACGTCTACTTCGCCGACCAGGTGCGCGAGTTCGTCGAAAGCGGCAAGCCCGTGCTCGGGATCTGCAACGGCTTCCAGGCGCTGGTCAAGAGCGGGATCCTGCCCGGAGCGATCGGCGTCAAATCCGCCGCCAAAGCCAAGGCGAAGGCGAAAGCCAAACCCAAAACCAAAGCCAAGCTCAAGCCCAAGGCCAAAGCCAAGCCTGCCGCGCGGGGCAAGGGCGTCAAACCGGTCCGCGCGACGCTGACCTTCAATCAGAGCGGCCGCTTTGAATGCCGCTGGGTCCACCTCCAGCCCGTCTCCAAGAAGTGCGTCTGGACCGACGAGCTCGACCAGCTGATCTATTGCCCGGTGGCGCACGGCGAAGGCCGCTTCCTGCTTCAAAAGGCGGCCGACCTGAAGGCCCTCCGCGACCGAGACATGGTCGCGCTCACCTACGTCCTCCCCGACGGCTCGCCGGCCAAGGGCGAATACCCCGTCAATCCCAACGGCTCGCTGGCCGATATCGCCGGCGTATGCAACGAGAAGGGCAACGTCCTCGGGCTGATGCCGCACCCGGAGGACCACATCCACGCCTGGCAGCATCCGCGCTTCACGCGCGGCGAATCCGGCCTGCTCGGCTTGGCGCTCTACGAGAACGGCGTCTACTACGCCGAGGAGATGTGACACGGGCGGGGGGAGAAGGGGCGCAGCGACGCTGCGCCCCTTCTCCCCCCGCCCGTGGTCATCCTGAGGGCGCGTTTTATGCGCCCGAAGGATCCCCCCCCCGCCACGCGGCATCCCGCACACCGGCGCCGCCTGTGTCGTCATCCCGAACCCTGTTTTTTGGGATGAGGGATCGGTACCGAATGACTGTGAATAGGGCGATCGGTAATTACGCCACCGATCCCGCGAACGCCAAGGACGCCTCGGGATGACGTGAAACAGGATCGCCTTCAGCCCCTCGGGATGACAATGGCGGACTCGCACTTCCCCTCAGGCGGGATATACTAGTACGGTACGAACCGATCGGATGGAACGAAGGTAGGAACCGCCATGGCCGCCAGGAAACGGATTGTCCTGATTCTCGCCGGCCTCCTCATTCCCCTTCTGGCCTGTCCGTCGTGCACGGCGGAAAAAACTGCCGCGCCGCCGGCCCGTTCGCCGACCCGGACTATTCTACGGACGCCATCCATTACCCCCGCTCCGTCGGCGACCATCTCCCCAACCCTTGTGTTCACCCGGACAAAAACGTTATCCCCGATCCTCCCCGACGGACTGTCCGTCATCGCCCCGGATAACGTATCCCGGATCAAGGAGTTGAGGCAGATCGGCAGGGGCGACCTGTTCCACGTCGATTGGTCTCCGGACGGGAAAACGCTCGCCGTCGCCTCTCACGCGCGCGTGTACCTCTTCGAAGCGCAAACTTTGCGGGAGTCCGGATTTATTTTTACCGGCGAAACGCCGTTTACCGTGGCGTTTTCACCCGACGGGGCTTTGATCGCCACGGGATCCGGCGAAGGCCATGTGACCCTCTGGAGCGCTTCCAGAGGCGTCTTCGTCAGAAGGTTGGATAAGTTGAAGGGAGAACAGGATGCCATCTACGGACTCGACTTTTCGCCGGACGGGTCCCTCTTGGCTTCCGCTTCCTACGACGGGAAAATCACCTTGTGGAACATCGCGGACGGCAGGCGCTTGTTGACCCTCCACCATAAATATGTCGCGGTCGACGTGGCCTTCTCGCCGGACGGCACCCTTCTGGCCGCCACCGTATCTAACACAGTGGAAATTTCCCGGGTGTCCGACGGCAGTACTGTTCGGATTCTGTCGGATGAACGTATGGATCATCTTAAAACGGTGGCGTTTTCTCCGGATGGAGAGTATCTCGCCTCGGGTTCCTGGGACGGCGACGTCCGGCTCTGGCGGGTCGCCGACGGCGAACTCCAGCGGACGTTGGAAGGCGGACGCTTCATGACGAAAAGCGTGGCATTCTCGCCCGACGGAACCGTCCTGGCCTCCGGCGATTACGACGGCGGCATCTCCCTTTGGCGGGTTTCCAACGGCGACCTCCTCCGCGCGTGGAAAAGCAACGGCGATTCGATTGAAAACGTCGTCTTCTCCCCGGACGGATCTTGCTTGGCCTCGGTTGCGAGTCAGGATACGCTGGAGCTTTGGCGGATCCCGGACGGCGAATTAATTCAAAGCCTGCAAGGGCAGACCGGCGTTGCGGACAGCCTGGCGTTTTCGCCGGACGGTTCGCTGCTGGCTTCCGGATCGTGGGATCGGACGGCGAAAATATGGCGGGTTTCCGACGGCAGCCAGATTAGGACTCTATCTGGGCATACTGACAGGGTAAACGACGTGGCATTTTCCCCGGATGGATCCCTCTTGGCCACCGGTTCGGGCGATGGGACCGTGAAATTTTGGCTGCCGTCCGATGGATCGCCCGTCCGAACGCTTCCCAAGCAGGCGGAGTCGATCTCCGGCATCGCGTTCTCCCCGGACGGATCCATGCTGGCCGCGGGATCGAATGACGGATTGGTCAACCTTTGGCGCGTCGCCGACGGGAAACTCGCGCGCACGATCGACGCCGGCGATACGTACATCCCCAGTATCGCCTTTTCGCCGGACGGCCTCACGCTGGCGGTGATCGCGTGCTTGGATCCTAAGTGGGGCCCCGACGTTTTGCACGTTTGGCGTGTTGCAGATGGAAAGCTGCTCCTGAAAATTAATACCCCGACCGAAGCGTTGGGGCTAAGACATGTAAATTTTTCCCCGGATGGAACGATCCTGGCGGCGGCGGCGGACCTGCAAGTAATCCTCTGGAGGGTCGCCGACGGCACCCGATTGTTAACGCTCTCCGGTCACAGATATGCGGTGAACGCGGTAGCCTTCTCGCCCGACGGCGGATTGTTGGCTTCGGGGTCGATCGACAGAACGGTGAAGTTCTGGCGCGTTTCCGACGGGCGATCTATCCATTCAATCGAAGTCGCCAATTACGCCTCCATGGAGATCGCCTTCTCGCTGGACGGGCGGATCGTGGCGATGGGCTTATCCGATTGCACAATCCGGTTTTGGGGCGTTTACTAGCGCGCCGGCGGTACGCCCCGGCGTTGGCGGATTCGCATTCATCCGGCACCCTTCCCACGGGGCCTGCGGCGCATCGGGATGACACTCTGCGAAGATGAATAAGAATGACACCCGCAGCATATCATCCCGAAGCGCCCCGTAAGGGCGGCCGCCTGTCCCGAACGAAGCGAGGGAAGGGATCGGCACCGGATGGGCAATAATACCCCCGCCCGGCAATTCCCCCACTTGTCTTATAATTGGTTGATCATTGTCGCCTTGGAGAAATCATGCTTCTTTCCAAACCCAGAACGCTTCTCTCTTCCCGCGCCCTGGCGCGCATCGCGGCCATCGGCGCATTCGCCGCGCTGAGCGCGGTCTCGGCCCGCGTCACCGTCAACCTGCCCTTCACGCCCGTCCCGGCGACTCTGCAAGTGCTGGTCGTCCTGCTGGCCGGGCTGGTCCTCGGGCCGCGGGACGGCGCGCTCAGCCAGCTCGCCTACCTGGCCGCAATCACCGCCGGACTGCCGCTCGACGCGCGCGCCCTCGGCCCCGCGGTGTGGGCTTCGCCCACCGCCGGCTACCTGGCCGGTTTCGTCTGCGGCGCCTTCGCCGCCGGATGGGTCGCCGAGCGCGCCCGCGGCCGCCTGCCCGGCGCCGAGTTCCTGGCCGGCGCGGCGGGAATCCTCGCCCTGTATTCCGTCGGCGCAGCCTGGCTGACCGTGTTTTTCCTGCACGGGGACGCCGCGGCGGGATGGGCCGCCGGAGTGGCGCCCTTCCTCCTCGTCGATTTACTCAAAGCCGCCGCCGCGGCTCTGCTCTCCGGCTCCGGCCGCCGCGCCCTCCGCGCGCTCGCGGGAAGCCTTCCATGATCTCCACCGACCAGATCCGCGCCGCCCTGCCCCTGGCGCTTGGGGAAACCCGTCTGCCGCTGAACGAACGCTGCTCCGGAAAAGTCCGCGATTGGTATTCGCTCGAGGGCGGGAAAAAGCTGTTCGTCACCACCGACCGGCTCTCGGCCTTCGACCGGATCCTCGCCCGCGTTCCCTACAAGGGCCAAGTGCTCAACCAGCTCTCGGCCTGGTGGTTCGACGTCACCCGCGACCTGATCGACAACCAGATGATCGCCGTCCCCGATCCGAACGCCGTCGTCGCCCGCTCCGTGCGGCGCTTCCCGGTGGAGATCGTCGTCCGCGGCTACATCACCGGCGTGACCGCCACCGCGCTGTGGTACCGCTATTCCCTGGGGGAACGCGAGATTTACGGCTACCGCTTTCCCGACGGGTTGAAGAAAAACCAATCGCTGCCCGAGCCGATCCTCACCCCCACCACCAAGGGCGAGGCGGGCGCGCACGACGAGCGGCTGACCAACGCCGAGGTGGTCGAACGCGGCTTGCTGGATGCCGCGGCTTGGGAGCAAGTCTCCGCCGCCGCGCTGGCAGTCTTCCGCCGCGGCCAGGAGGTGGCCGCCAAGGCCGGCCTGATCCTGGTCGACACCAAATACGAGATGGGCCTCTCGCCCGAGGGCAAGGTGATGCTGATCGACGAGGTCCACACGCCGGATTCCTCCCGCTTCTGGAAGGCAGAATCCTACGCCGAACGGTTTGCGGCCGGCGAGGAACCGGAGAACTACGACAAGGAACTCGTGCGTCTGGCCTACGCCGAGCAGGGCTATCGCGGAGAGGGCGAACCGCCGGTTCTCCCGGACGAGGTCTGGGTGGCCGCCAGCCAGCGCTATATCTCGATTTTCGAAATGCTCACCGGCCAAGACTTCGAGCCGGCGCCCTACCCGGCCGAGCCGCGGATCATCGAAAACCTCAAACGGGCGGGGATACTGTGAATCCTCCCCCTCCCTTCCCTCCCCCGTTAAGCCGCCGCCTGGGGGACCTTCCAGGCGGCGGCTTAACGGGGAAGGACAAAGGAGGGGGTCTCCCTCTATGGAGCCAACCATGCCCAACGCGCTGATCGTCATTCTGATGGGTTCGAAAGCCGACGAAGAGCACGCCCGCAAGATCGCCGACGCGGCCCGCGCCTTCGGGCTGGAAACGGTCCTGCGGGTTGGTTCGGCCCATAAGACCCCTCAGCACGTGACGGATCTCCTCCGCGAGTATGAATCCGATCCGCGCCCGAAGGTCTACGTCACCGTCGCCGGGCGCAGCAATGCGCTCTCGGCCTTCGCCGACGGCCAGGTGCGCGCGCCGGTGATCGCCTGCCCGCCCCCGAGCGAAGCCTTCGGCGGCGGCGACATCCTCTCCTCCCTGCGCATGCCCTCCGGCGTCGCTCCTGCCGTCGTCTTGGATCCGGCCAACGCCGCGCTGCTGGCGGCCAAGATCCTCGGCCTGGCGGATTCGGCGCTGGCGGCGAAAGTGTCCGCCTTCCAGAAGGAGCAAGCCGGGAAGGTCGTCGCCGATGACCGCTCCTTGGGAACCGCAGGGGTGTAGAATTAACAAGCGGCATCCGTTCGCGACCACAAGGCGGGACACGAAGGCGGAAGCGCCTCTTCGTGTCCTTCCTTTTTCCGGCGGGAATCCCGCGGGCGGAAGAAAGCATCGCGCATGAAAAATGAGACCACTTTCGAGGACCGTCCCGCCGAGGAGTGCGGGATCGTCGGAGTCTTCGCCCCCAGCGAGGACGTCGCCAGCATGGCCTACTTCGCCCTCTTCGCCCTCCAGCACCGCGGGCAGGAGGCGGCCGGCATCGCGGTCTGCGACGGCAAAACCGCCCGCCTGCACAAAGACACCGGCCTGGTCTCGCAGGTCTTCACGCCGGAAAACCTGCGCGCCCTCTGCGGCCGCTTCGCGATCGGCCACACCCGCTATTCCACCACCGGCTCGTCGGTCCAGCGCAACGCCCAGCCCTTTCTGATCGAAACCCGCTACGGGCCGCTGGCCAGCGCCCACAACGGAAACTTGGTCAACACCTTCGCCCTGCGGCGCGAACTCCTGCAGAAGGGCGTGGGCCTGATGTCGTCGAGCGACAGCGAAGTGATCACGCTGACCCTCGCCGGGGCCGAGGGCGGAACCTGGGAACAGCGCATCCGCGCCGCGATGCCGCTCTGGCGCGGGGCCTATTCGCTTGTCCTGCTCACCCGCGAGGGCGTGTTCGCCGTCCGCGATCCGTGGGGGTTCCGCCCGCTCTCGGTCGGCCGCCTGCCCAGCGGCGGGCACGCCGCCGCGTCCGAGTCCTGCGCCTTGCGCACCATCGGCTGCGAAGCGATCCGCGAGGTGAAGCCGGGCGAGGTGATCCGCCTGAGCAACACCGCGCTATCCGTCCTCCAGGCCCTCCCGCCGGCCGCCCCCTCGGCGCTGTGCACCTTCGAGCACATCTACTTCTCCCGCCCGGATTCGGTCTGGGACGGCCGCAGCGTCCACCACGTGCGCCAGCGCCTGGGGGCCGAGCTGGCCCGCGAGGCGCCGGTCAAGGCGGACGTGGTCATCCCGGTTCCGGATTCCTCGATCCCGGCGGCGATCGGCTTCGCGCGCGAAAGCGGCATCCCCTACAACGACGGCTTCATCAAGAACCGCTACATTGGGCGGACCTTCATCGAGCCGACCGACTCCCTGCGCAAGCAGGGCGTGGCGATGAAATTCAACGCCCTGGAGGAAAACCTGCGCGAAAAGCGGGTGGCGGTGATCGACGACAGCATCGTGCGCGGCAACACCTCCGGGCCGCTGCTGCGCCTGCTGCGCGAGGCCGGCGCGCGCGAAGTGCACCTGCGGATCACCTGCCCGCCGATCGTCAGCCCCTGCTTCATGGGCGTGGATTTCGGCACCCGCGAAGAGCTGATCGCCCACCGCATGACCGTCGAGCAGATCCGCCGCCATATCGGCGCCGACACGCTCCACTTCCTCTCGCTGGACGGCATGATGCGCGCCATCGGCCGCGCCGCCGGCTATTGCAACGCGTGCTACACCGGCAAATACCCGCTCGACGTGGAGCCCGAACAGGCCAAAACCGGATTCGAAGGGTCAATCGCCTGATCCGCACTTTTTTCAGCACCGCAAAACCGAATTCAGGAGGCCCTTCATGGGAAAAAAGCGCCGCTTCGGAATCTTTCAAGTGATCGCCGACTGCCCGCATTGCGGAAATCCGGCGCCCTTCAACGGCCCCCTGCGCCGACTCGCCTGCCCCTCGTGCCGGAAGGAAATCGCGATCGCCCCCCGGACTTGGCATGACCTTTTAGGGGAATACCTCAACGGCTACGCGGACCTGGAGCCGGGGGGCGGGAATACTTCGACCGTCATGGGGGAACTGACGTTGAAGTGCAAGAGCGTCAAACTGCCCCCGCCGGATCCCGCCTGCCCCACATGCCAAACCAATTGGGTTTTATCCGGAATCCCGGATGGGACCGACGGCGTGATCACCTGCAAACAGTGCGGCCGCACGTCGCCGACCTTTCCGCCTCCGGATTGGCTTCGCGAAGGCGTCCCCGCCGCCAAGCAGATTTTTTTCGCCGAACGCGAATCCGAAGGCAGGCCGGGGCAGGCCGCCGACGAAGCCGCGCAATCCCGGAAGCCGATCGCCCTCGCGTGCCCGCAATGCGGCGGCAATCTGCAGGTCACGGCGCAGGACGCTCGCATCGTGCGCTGCAAGTACTGCAAGGCGGACGTCTTCCTGCCGGACGCGCTTTGGGGCGCGCTGCATCCGGCGAAGGATGCCAAGTTCTGGCTGGTGCGTTTCGGGTGACATCCGGATTTGGCTCATCGCATTCGCCCCCTTCTCCCAGCTAACGCCGGGAGAAGGGATGGGGACCATTCCCCTGAAGCATGGGAGGCCGGCGGCCCCTCGGCCGAACGCGTTTGCGAGGGAGATGAGGGGTTTATGGTACAATTCCCAAAAGCGGCGGGGAATTTTCCGCCCCCTCGGTTCTCCGTTCTGAATTTCCTTTGGAATCGATCGGGTCGCTTTTTCCTCAACGGCCCCACTCCGGGCCGGAGGATCCTTTCTTTTCAAAGGCGGCGCGCCATGCCCTGTTTGATCCAAACCGTTCCATACCTTTTTCCCCCGACCGCGCGCTGTCCATCCCTGCGGCTGCGGAACGCCATGATCCCGCCCCTGCGGCGAACTCCGGGGGCGGGATCCTGTTTCCGCACAAGGAGCGCGGCATGAAGGTTTTACTGGTCGGTTCGGGGGGAAGGGAGCACGCGCTGGCGTGGAAGCTGGCGCAATCCCCGCAGCTCAAGGCGCTCTACATCGCGCCCGGCAACGCCGGCACCGCCGGATTGCGGGCGGAGGGCGCGGTAATCGCCAACCTGCCCGTCGACGCGATGGACGGCGAGGGGCTCGCCGCCGCGGCCCTCGAGCGCAAAATCGACCTGGCGGTGATCGGCCCCGAGGCGCCGCTGGCCGCCGGCCTGGCGGATACTCTGCGCGCCAAGGGGTTCGCCGTCTTCGGCCCTTCGCGCACCGCCGCGGAAATCGAAAGCTCGAAGGTCTTTGCCAAGGAATTCATGGCCCGGCGCCACATCCCCAGCGCCAAGTTCTCCGTTTTCCGCGAGTACGAAAAGGCGCTGGCCTATGTCCGGGATCTGGAACGGCCGGTGGTGATCAAGGCCGACGGCCTGGCCGCCGGGAAGGGCGTGATCCTCCCCGAAAACCCCGCCCAAGCCGAAGCGGCTCTGCACCAGATCATGGTGGAGAAAATCTTCGGCGGAGCGGGCGAGAGGGTCGTGCTGGAGGAGAAACTCTCCGGGCCGGAAGTCTCTTTGTTCGCCTTCACCGACGGCGTCACGATCCAATCCACCGTTCCGGCGCAGGACCACAAGCGCGTGTTCGACCGCGACCGCGGCCCGAACACCGGCGGCATGGGCGCCTACGCCCCGGTTCCGGTTTGCGCGCCGGCGATGGCCGAAAAAATCGCCCGCGACGTCCTCCAGGCCGCCGTCGACGGCCTGCGCGAGGAAGGCCGCCCCTTCGCGGGAGTCCTCTACGGCGGTTTGATGCTCACCTCCGACGGGCCCAAAGTCATCGAATTCAACTGCCGCTTCGGAGATCCCGAGGTGCAGGTGATCCTGCCGCTCCTGGAAAGCGATTTGCTGGAAATCCTGGCGGCCTGCGCCGTGGGGAAACTCAAGGATGTGGCCATCCGCTGGAGCAAAGGCGCGGCCGCCTGCGTCGTCCTCGCTTCGAAAGGCTATCCGGGCAAATACGCCGTGGGCTGTCCGATCTCCGGGCTCGAGGAAAGCCGCCCGAACTCGTTCGTGTTCCACGCCGGGACGAAAACCCAGGACGGCCAAACGGTCACCGCCGGCGGGCGGGTCCTGTGCGTGACCGGCTGGGGGGAAAACATAGAGCAGGCGTTAAAATCGGCTTACACGGCCGTCGGCCCGATCCGCTTCGACGGCATGCACTACCGCAAAGACATCGGCCGCCGCGCCGTGACGGGGATCCTCAATGC
The DNA here is from genome assembly GCA_016928575.1 of Anaerolineales bacterium. Taxonomy (NCBI): domain Bacteria; kingdom Bacillati; phylum Chloroflexota; class Anaerolineae; order Anaerolineales; species Anaerolineales bacterium. Next base: position 16,940 of record JAFGKK010000072.1, on the reverse strand, counting down.
CTAAACCGACCTCTCCCGGAAAGAACATCTCCGAGTACGCCGCCGCCGGAGTCGACATGGACGTCAAGTACCGGGCGGTGGAAATGATGACCGCCGCGGTTAAATCCACCTACACTCCGGAAGTGCTGGCCGGCATCGGCGCCTTCGGCGGGCTGTTCGACGCCGAGAAAATCCTGCGCGCGATGAAGGCCCCCGTCCTGGTCGGATCGACCGACGGGGTCGGCACCAAGGTTAAGCTCGCGGCCGGCATCGGCCGCTGTTCCTCCCTCGGGGAGGATATCGTCAACCACTGCATCAACGACATCCTGGTCCAGGGCGCTCGACCGCTGTTCTTTCTGGATTATTTCGCCTCCTCCAAGTTGAATCCGGAGATCATCGCCGACGTGGTCGGCGGGATGGCCAAGGCCTGCCGCGAATCGGGCTGCGCGCTGATCGGCGGCGAGACGGCCGAGATGCCCGGCGTCTACCTTCCCGGCGAGTTCGACGTCGCCGGGACGATCGTCGGAGCGGTCGACCGCGAAAAGATCCTCCCGCGCAAGGACCTGCGGGAGGGCGACGTGCTGATCGGCATCCGCTCCAGCGGGCCGCACACCAACGGCTATTCGCTGATCCGCAAGGTCTTCGAAACCACGCCGCTCGATGCGGTCCTTCCGGAGCTCGGCGTTCCGCTGGCGGACGCCTTGCTCGCCCCCCACCGCTCCTACCTGCCGCTGATCAAGCCGCTTATCGATTCCGGGGATTCCCCCGTCAAGGCGCTGGCCCACCTCACCGGCGGGGCGTGGATTGAAAATCCGATCCGCGTCTTCCCGCAGGGGATCGGCGCCGAGGTCAAGCTGGGGTCGTGGCCCGTTCCTCCGCTCTTCACCCTCATCCAGCAAAAGGGGGAGATTCCCCCGGCCGAGATGCACCGGGTGTTCAACATGGGGATCGGGATGCTGGTGGTGGCCTCGGCCGAAGACGCCGAGCGGGTCCGCGGCGCGATTCCGGAGGAAACCTGGATCGTCGGCCGGCTGGTCGCGGGCGAACAGGCCGTCCGATTGACGTCCTGATTGGAGAAAAAACTGTGGCCAAGGAAATCGTCCTGCGCTACGGCGCCAATCCCCATCAAACCCCCGCCCGGGCGTTCGCCGCCAAGGGCGATTTGCCCTTCGAAGTCCTGAACGGCGCGCCCGGCTACATCAACCTGCTCGACGCACTCAACTCCTGGCAATTGGTGGCTGAGCTCAAACAGGCCGCCGGCCTGCCTGCCGCGGCTTCCTTCAAGCACGTCAGCCCGTCCGGGGCGGCGCTCGGCCTGCCGCTTCCGGAGGCGCTGCGCAAAGCTTGCTGGGTCGACGACTTCGAGCTCTCGCCCCTCGCCGCCGCCTACGCCCGCGCCCGCGGGACGGACCGCCTCTCTTCCTTCGGGGATTGGATCGCGCTTTCGGATCCGGTCGACGTCGCCACCGCCCGGCTGATCGGCCGCGAGGTGAGCGACGGAGTCATCGCGCCCGCCTACGATCCCGAGGCGCTCAAGATCCTGTCCGCCAAGAAATCCGGCAAGTACGCCGTCCTGTGTATGGATCCCGCTTTCGTCCCGGATCCGCTCGAGCGCCGCGAGGTTTTCGGCGTCACCCTCGAACAGCGCCGCAACGACCGGGCGGCGACGTCCGCGGATTTCGCCAACATCGTCACCGCAAAGAAGGACCTCCCGGAAAGCGCGGTGCGCGACATGCTGGTTTCGTGGATCGCGCTGAAATTCACGCAGTCGAATTCGGTCTGCTTCGCCGCCGACGGCCAGGTGATCGGCGTCGGCGCGGGCCAGCAGTCGCGCATCCATTGCACCCGCTTGGCGGGGGTCAAAGCCGACCTGTGGCGCTTGCGCCAGCACCCGGCGGTGCTTGCGCTGCCGTTCGCGCCCGGGGTCAAGCGGCCGGACCGCGACAACGCCATCGACCAGTACCTGCGCGGCGACGTCACCCAGGCCGAGAAGACCGGCTGGAAGGATCTCTTCACCGACACCCCCCGCCCGCTGACGGCGGAGGAAAAACGCAAGTGGCTGGACGGGATGCAAGACGTGGTGCTCGGGTCCGACGCCTTCTTCCCGTTCCGCGATTCGATCGACCGGGCCTCGCAGAGCGGCGTGCGGTACGTGCTTCAGCCCGGCGGCTCCAACCGCGACGACGACGTCATCCGGGCCTGCAACGAATACGGGATGACGATGGTGTTTACCGGAATACGGTTATTCCATCATTAGCCTCACCCCCCTTCCCCGGCCCCTCCCCCCTCTCCTGATGTACATCAGGAGAGGGGGGAGGGGCCGGGGAAGGGGGGTGAGGAAAGAGGATTGCCATGCCCGAAAAAGCCCGTCTTGTCGTTCTCATTTCCGGCAGCGGCACCAACCTGCAGGCGATCCTCGACTCCTGCCGCAACGGCGGGCTTGCGGCGCAGGTCGCGGCGGTCGTCTCGAACAAAAGCGGCGCCTACGGCTTGGAGCGCGCGCGGCGGGCCGGAATCCCGGCGCTCGTCAAATCCCGGCCGAAGGAGCAGGACCGCCGCGAGTACGATTCGGAACTCGCGGACCTGGTCGCCGCGCACAAACCGGATTGGGTGATCCTGGCCGGCTGGATGCGGGTGCTGTCCTCCAATTTCGTGAACCGCTTCCCGGGCCGGATCATGAACCTGCACCCCGCCCTGCCGGGCGCTTTCCCCGGAACCCATGCCATCGAGCGCGCCTTCGAGGCCTTCGGACGCGGCCAGATCAAGAATACCGGCGTGATGGTCCACCTGGTTCCCGACGAGGGGGTGGACAGCGGGCCGGTCCTGGCCCGTGAGGAAGTCCCGATCCTGCCGGAGGACACGCTCGAAACGCTCGAAGCCCGGATCCACGCCGTCGAGCACCGCCTGCTGGTGGCGGCCATCCGGGAAGCGATCTCCCATCCTCACCCCTAACCCCAACCCCTTCCCCCTCTCCTGACATAAGTCAGGAGAGGGGGAAGGGGACGCGGGAAGGAGGCGAGAAAGGATCAAGAAAGGGAACTCATGCCGAAAGCGATCCTCTCCGTTCACGACAAAACCGGGCTGGTGGATTTCGCGCGCGGCCTGCGGGCGCTGCAATGGACCCTGATCGCCTCGGGCGGGACGGCCAAGTTGCTGCGCGAAAGCGGTCTTCCCGTCACCGAAGTCGCCGATTACACCGGCTCGCCGGAGATCCTCGGCGGGCGGGTGAAAACGCTCCATCCGGCGATTCACGGCGGACTGCTCGCCCGCGGCACCGAAGTGGACCTCGGGGAACTGAAGCGGCTCGGCTGGGATTACATCGACCTGGTGGCCTGCAACCTCTACCCGTTCCAGCAAACAGTCGCCCGGCCCGGCGTGACGCTCGACGAGGCGATCGAAAACATCGACATCGGCGGGGTGACCCTCATCCGCGCGGCGGCCAAGAACCACCGCCGGGTGATCCTGTGCTGCGACCCGGCCGATTACGACTCCATCCTGGAAGCGTTGCGCGCCGGATCGGCGGACGAGGCGATGCGCCGCCGGCTCGCGGTGAAGGGCTTCGGGCACACCGCGGAATACGACGCGGCGATCAACGCCTACTTGGCGGGGGAGGAAGAGGCGCCGCTGCGGGTCTTCGCCCCGTTCCAGCAGAAGCTGCGCTACGGGGAAAATCCCCACCAGACCGCCGCGCTGTACGCCCACAAATCCGGAACCGGCCCCCTGGGAGGAAAAATCCTCCAGGGCAGGGAGCTTTCCTTCACCAACATGCTGGATCTCGATTGCGCCTGGCGGGCGGCCGTCTCGTACGAGCGTCCGAGCGTGGTGATCGTCAAGCAAGTTTCGCCTTGCGGAATCGCCAGCGCCGATTCGCTCGCCGACGCCTTCCGCGCGGCGCTCGCTTCGGATCCGGTCTCGGCGTACGGAGCCGTGGTCGCGGCCAACCGGCCCGTCGACGGAGCCGCCGTCAAGGCGGCCGGCAGGGTGTTCCTCGAGTGCTTTATCGCGCCGGGATTCTCCGCCGAAGCCCGCGAGCTGCTCGCCAAGCGCAAGAACTGCCGCGTGCTGGAGATGCCGGATACGGTCATCGAGCCGGCCTTCGAAATCCGCTCGGTGACGCGCGGCCTGCTGATGCAGGCCTCGGATTTCGGCGATCCGCCCGGAAATCCGGATTGGAAGACGGTCAGCAAGCGCGCCCCGACCGCCGAAGAGCTCGCCGACCTGCGTTTCGCCTGGAAGGCCTGCCGGTTCGTGCGCTCCAACGCGATCGTCTTCGCCCACGGCGAGGCGACGGTCGGCATCGGCGGCGGCCAGCCGAACCGCGTGGATTGCGTCCGCATCGCCGCCCAGCGCGCGGGGGAAAGAGCCCAGGGGGCGGTGATGGCTTCTGACGCCTTTTTCCCCTTCCCGGATTCGGTCCAGGTGGCCGCGGAGGCCGGCATCACCGCGGCCGTCCATCCCGGCGGATCGGTGCGCGACGGGGAAGCCGCCGCCGCGGCCGACGCGGCCGGGATGGCGATGGTCGTCACCGGCGTGCGGCACTTCCGGCATTAACGTTCCTCGCCCCTCCCCTCAGCCCCCTCCCCTCTCCTGCGGTAGTCGCAGGAGAGGGGAGGGGGAAGGGGTGGGGTGGGGTGAGGCAGGAGGCGCATGAACGAAGAGCTGTTCCAATCCCACGAAGCGCTGACCTTCGACGATCTGCTGATCGTCCCCGGCTACACCTCTGTCCTTCCGGACCAGACCGACGTCCGCGCCCGGCTCACCCGCGGCATCCCGCTCAACATCCCGATCGTCTCGGCCGCGATGGACACCGTGACGGAGGTTCGGATGGGGATCGCCCTGGCCCGCGAAGGCGGCTTGGGAATCATCCACCGCAACCTGCCGATCGAAACCCAGGCCGGCTACGTCGACAAGGTCAAACGCTCGGAATCCGGGATGATCACCGACCCGATCACCCTTCCGCCCGACGCCCCGCTTTCCGAAGCCGAGGAACTGATGGCCGGATACCACATCAGCGGCATCCCGATCACCGAAAAGCGCGGGGGCGGCAAACTGGTGGGAATCCTCACCAACCGCGACATCCGCTTCTTGGAGACGAAGGATTTTCAAAACCCGGTGCGCCATTTCATGACCAGCGATAAGCTGGTGACGGCCCCGGTCGGCACCACCCTCGAACAGGCCAAATCCATCCTGCAGAAGCACCGGATTGAAAAACTCCCGCTCGTGGATTCAGGCGGCGTGCTGAAGGGGTTGATCACCGTCAAGGACATTCAGAAGAAGAAGGACTATCCGAACGCCACCGTCGACTCGCAAGGCAGGCTGCAGGTGGGGGCGGCGGTGGGCGTGGGGGCGGATCTGGAGCTGCGGGTGGGCGCGCTGGTGGACGCCGGGGTGGACCTGGTGGCGATCGACACCGCCCACGGGCACTCCCAAGGCGTGCTGCAGGCCGTCGCCCGGATTAAAAAGAAATGGCCCGCCCTGGCAGTGTCGGCCGGGAACGTCGTCACCGCCGAGGGGACCGAGGCGCTGATCGACGCCGGCGCCGACGCGGTCAAGGTCGGCGTGGGCGCCGGATCGATCTGCACCACCCGCATCATCGCCGGCGCGGGGATGCCGCAGATGTCGGCCATCTACCATTGCGCGCGGGCCGCCCGCCCGCGCGGGATCCCAATCATCGCCGACGGCGGGATCAAGTACAGCGGCGACATCGTCAAGGCGCTGGTGGCCGGCGCGAGCGTCGTGATGCTCGGCGCCCTTCTGGCCGGGCTGGAGGAATCCCCCGGCGAGGTCGTGCTCTACGAGGGCCGGCGCTTCAAGGAGCACCGCGGCATGGGCAGTCTGGGTGCGATGCAGGGATACGGCCGCGACCGCTACGCCACCGCCCAGGGCGAAAGCGGCGTAAGCGGGAAGCTCGTTCCCGAGGGCATCGAGGGGATGGTCGCCTACAAGGGGAAGCTGCCGGACTACATCTACCAGCTGGTCGGCGGACTGCGCTCGGGAATGGGCTACGCCGGCGCGGCCTCGATCGCGGACCTGCAGGACAAAACCCGCTTGGTGAAAATTTCGCACGCCGGCCTGATCGAAAGCCACCCGCACGACGTGATGATCACCAAGGAGGCGCCGAATTACCAGTCGCCGCGCTCGTCGGATTAGGCGTGAAGACCCTTCCACCGCAGAGCCCGTCCCCGGTGGGCGGGCCGGGGTAGCCCGGGCGGTTTACCGGGGCGAAGCGAAACCACCGACGACTATTGCGGTCTCGCCCGCATAGAACGCGGGCTACCCCGGCCTCGCTCCGCGAAGAGGGGCGGGGCTCGACCGGCCTTTTTCAGCATCTTGGCAGGAAGAGTTAAAAAAATCTTGGCGCGCTTCGCGGCTTTGCGGTAAAAAATCTTTTTATCCCTCTTGCTTATCCTCGGAATCGGATTTAACCTTATCCGTTTCTTCTTTAAGCTTGGCTTCCGCCCCGGAGTACGGCCAAGCCATCGGCGCGGGCACCCGGGTGCGGTTGCGGCCGGATTGCTTGGCGTCGTACAGCCAGCGGTCAGCCTCGTCCACCAGGCGGTGGCCGTCGTTGGCGTCGTCGGGGAAGGTCGCCCCGCCGGCCGAGACCGTGATCGCGATCGACCGCTCTTCCACCGTGAAGGGCGGCATCGCGATCGCCTGGCGCAGGCGCTCGCCGACCCCGGCCAGCGAACTGCCGGGGGTGCCGGGCAGAATCACCGCGAACTCCTCGCCGCCGTAGCGCGCCAGAATGTCCACCGCGCGCAGTTCGTCTTTGATCCGCCGCGCCACCATCTGCAGCACCCGGTCGCCGGCCGGATGCCCGTAGGTGTCGTTGACCTGTTTGAAGTGGTCGATGTCGAAGATCAGCAGAGAAACCGGATACCCGATCCGGCGCGCGCGGTCGATCTCCAATTGCAGCTGTTCGTGGAAGTAGCGCCGGTTGTAGGTGCCGGTGACGAAATCGGTGATCGAGGCCTGCTCCACCTCGCCGAAGGTCAGCGCGTTCAGGAGCGCCAACGCCGCGTGGCCGGCCAGGCTCTCCAGGCGGCCGGCGTGATCGGCGGAGTAGTATCCGCGCTCGGCTTTGTCCATCGAGAGGAATCCGAGCAGCTGCTCGCCTGTCACCAGCGGCGCGCCGACCCACGATCCCACGTGCCAAGTCGGGCCGATCGACTGCCAGGTCGAATCGGCCTGGACGTCGGGCACGAAATGCGGATGGCGGGATTGGGCCATGTGGTGGATGCCCGTCAGGCGCTCGATCGGCAGGTCCAGCCGTGAAATCCACTCCGTCAGCCCGAACCGCTCGTAGCCGCGGTGCGAGGCGACTCGCACCCTGTCGCCCTGCAGCAGCATCACGTTGGCGCTGTCGAAGGGGACCACCCGCCCGATCTGCTCGAGCAGGGTTTCCAAAATGGTGCCCGCGCGCAGCGAGCCGGATAGGATCAGCCCGATGTCGCGCAGAGTTTCGGCCAGAATCCTCTGCTGGTGTTCGCTCTCGTACAGCCGCGCGTTGACCAGCGCCAGGGCGGCCTGCTCGGCGGGAACCCGCAGGCGCTGCAGCTCGAGGGCGGAGAATGAGCGGTCGTTCTGGCGGCTGAAGAGGCGCAGCAGGCCGAGCGCCTTGCCCCCCGCCCACAGCGGGATCATCAACACCGCGCCGTAGTGCAGCTTCCGCAGAACGGCGGCCTCGCTCGGATGGGTTTGCGGATCGTCGATCCGCACCAGCATCGGATCGCTGCCCTTCAGCACCTGGGCCGTCACCGGCGAATCCGCCAGCGAATAGCCCGCGCCGAATTCCCGGTCGGCGCGCTCCCCGAAGGCGGAATAAGCCGCCAGGGTCCGCACCTGGCTGTGTTCGGCGTCGACCGAGGAGATCACGCAGGCGTCCATCCGCGCCGTCCACACCAAGAGCACCGCGATCTGCTGCAGCAGTTCCTCCAGGTCGAGGGTCGAGGTGACCACCCGGGCCATGTCGACGATCATCCGCAGGTCGGATTCGCGCTGGCGGCTTTCCTCGAGCAGGCGCAGGCGCTCGATCGTCCCGGCCGCCTGGACCGCGTACAGCGTCAGCCCGTCCATCTCCGCCTGCGAAAAGGTGTGCGGCAGGGAATAACGGACCGAAAGCATGCCGGTCACTTGGTTGCGGATCTTCAGCGGCAGGCCGACCAGGGTGACCACCCCGCTCTCGCGCAGGAATTCCCGCTCCTCAGGCGCCGCCAGCTCGTCCGCGTTCAAAACTTTCGGCGCGCCGCCGGCGAGGATGTCCGCCAACAGGGATTCGGGGTGGGGAAGGCCCTCGTTGAGGATCTCGGCGCCTTGATTGTCGATGCCGTAGCAAAGCGAGACGCCGCCCTCCGGATCGATCAGGTGAACGATCGCCGAATGGGCGGTGGTCGCCATCAGGGCGTACTTGGCGGTGAGCTCCAGCGCCTGGGGGAAGGTGGTGGCGGTGATGATCCGGCTGCCGAACTCGTAGAAGCGCGTGAGCTGTACGTTCGCCGTCTGCGACTGCACGAACAGCCGCGATCCGAACAGCAGCACCGCGATGTGCCCGGCCAAGGATTGCAGCCAGGCCGTCTCCTCGGGCGAAAACCGGCGGGGCCGGGTGTCGTTCAGGTCCAGCACGCCGAGGATCTGCCCGCCCGAGATCAGCGGCAGGCTGACTTGAGATTTCATCCCCAGGCAACGCAACTGCTCCCCCAGGACGGGCTCGTCGGCGCCGTCTTCGACGGCGATCATCCGGCGGGATTGGTAGGCGCGCCCGGTTGTGAGTTCCCCGGAAATCAGGCGGCGACGGCGCTCCTCCGGCCCTTCGAGGACGCCCGCCTCCGACATCAGGTGCAGCACTTCCCCGCCGTCTCCGGTGAGGTAGATCGCCGCCGAGGGCATGCCGCTGAATGTCCGCGCCGCCTCGAGCAGGTCCGGCAACAGGCTTTCGATCACCCGCACGCTGGCGGATTTTTCCACCAGCTTGCCGAGGGAATCCAAGAGTTCGTTCAGGCTTTTGCCGAAGGGGGCGGGAGCGGGCCGGGAACGGGCGGTCATGCTTTTCGGGCGGCGCGGTTGGCCGCCTCGCGCAGGGAGCGGACGGCCTCGCCGATGGGAACACCCGCCCGGAAGACGGATACTCCGGCCACCAGCACGCTGGCCCCGGCTTCCGCCAGGAGCGGCGCCGTCTCCGTGTTGATTCCCCCGTCCACTTCCAGCTCGGCGTCCGATCCGGCGGCGTCCAGCCACTCGCGGATCCGGCGCACCCGCGCCGGACTCTCCGGCAGGAACTTCTGCCCGCCGAACCCGGGTTCGACCGACATCACCAGCACCAGATCCGCGTGGGCCATGGCGGCCTGGATCGAAAGCAGGGGGGTCTTCGGCCGCAGGGTCAGCCCGGGGCGCGCCTTGTGGGTGCGGATCGCCTTGAGCGTGCCGATCACGTCCTTGGAGGCTTCCACCTGGATGGTGATGATGTCGGCGCCCGCCAGGGCGAAGGCGGGGACGAACCGCTCCGGCTCGTCGATCATCAGGTGGACGTCGACGACGGCGCCGGCCGCGTGCACCATCGGCGCCAGCGCTTCCACCACCAGCGGTCCGACGGAGATGTTCGGCACGAACTGGCCGTCCATCACGTCCATGTGGATGAATTCCGCGCCGGCGGCCAGCGCCTGCGAGACCTGATCCCCGAGGTTCAGGAAATCGGCGGCCAGGATCGAAGGGGCAATTTTCACCGTGCGCGGCATGGCCCGGCTCCATCCGTCAGGATTCCGTTCTCCATGAGTGTAATTCTACCCCCTTTGGAAAAAACGCAATTATTGCGGGATTGTTGCCGGCCGGCCCGTCCCATTCCTCCTCCCCCGTTAGCGGTTTTGTTCTTTGGCTAACGGGGGAGGAAAGAGGAGGGGGACGGATATCACGGCTAGATCGCACTTACGCCCCTCATACTTAAGAAACAGGGTTTTGTAAAACGAGTAAAAGGGATTCTCCGGATCGTCGCCCGTCGCTTCACGGGGAACAGTTGCCCGCGCCTGCTCTTGGAAACAAGAGGTGGAGTTTCCGGGGATCCATTCTCCCACCACTCTGGATTCCCGCCAAAAACACGCGCGAATGACGATCAAACGACTGCAAAGCATTGTCTACAAAAAGGGGACTGCCCTTCTTATCAGTTCCAGGAGGAGAGATCGCCGCTCACCTGCATGGATCCTACTCCCCCCCTTCCGGATCCCAACAGCTTCCAGGCTCCTGCGGATTGCACGGTGCCGAGCGGATGATGTAACTTTCGAAGGAATACCGCCTTTCTTGATCCTCGGACGATACGGCGAGGATCTCCTCCGGCACGTCCGGTTCGCGGCCGTTGCCGCGGTCGAAGGTCGCGGATTCCATCCAGAAACTCACTCCGATGTACCATTCCCCTGGCAAATCCAGTGGGATCCCCCTCATTGTGATTTTGTATTCGTTCAGCGCATTGTTGAAAAATGCTTTTTTCTCGAAGACGCAGATTCCCTCTCCGCCGGCGAGGGCAGTCATCCCGGCGTCCATCCCGGTCCGGTTTTGGCCGGCAACGCAATTGCCGTTATTAACCAGCGCGATCGCCGGATATTTCATCATACTCCAGTACGATAAGGGCATCCGCGTGCCGACGAGATAGGATTTAGTGTCGGATTCCAGGACAAGGTAATCCTTATTCTTCTTCAAAAAGTCGGTGACGTCTTCGGGATTCGAAAAACCGGGCCCTTCGACGATGATCATATCTCCCGGCCGGGCAACAATAACAGCCCACTGATCCGGATAGAGGTACCTGAGGACGGGAGTCTTCGAGCCGCCAAAATAAGGGCCTGGTCCAAGAAGGTCTCTTGTTTGAAGTGACAAATCCAACCAGATGTAAAGCGAACTCGGAATAATTGAGCGATAGGTTTTTTCCGGCGGCTGTTGAACGCAAGTCCGCGTGATGTAGGCATAATCGAAGCCCGGCATCGGCTCACCGTCATACGTACAAGCTTCCTCACCTTCATGGTATTCCTCATACGGCTGGCAGACGTCTTCCCATTTCCAATAGGTGGCTGTTAATTGCGCGGTCTGGATCGTCACCGTGATATCGACGCCGGTCAGGCCGGGATCCTGGTAGTAGTCCAGGACGAATGCTGGGCCGTCCTTTGTAGCGGAATAATCCCAGTATCCTTCTAAAAAGGGGTCCGTAATTTTTATTTCGGGTTTTTTACAATAATCAATCCCTTGAGCCTTCGCCACCTCTTCCTCAACTAACAAGTGGCAGCAAACTCCAATCAAAATACTCAAAGTTGCTGTTATGATTTTTCTCATAGCCTACTCCTCCTATACGAGCGCAATAAAGTGATATAATCGCAACACAATCTATATATAGCGTTTTTCAAAGCAAATGCCTTCATACTGAAGTTCAAAAAACATTTCCACATGGTCAACTTTTTCCAAATCCTCTTTGGTAAATTCCATGAGTCGGTACCACTGAAAGGGGACATCGCCTCCCGGCGCCTGTCCAAGCATATGAACCAAGTGATCATATGGAGCTTCATACGGGAGAAATGATCTAATATCATGATATAACACATTGAGCACATCGCCGTTTTTATCATACAATATTAAAAACCCCATAACCATTCCTCTATCCGTCCCTTTTTTCTTCGGCGCCGGCACAGAAATGTCATATTCAAAATATATAACCCCGCCGTCGATTCTGTATTCCAGGTTTTCCACACTTGGATGATAATAATCCGGCATTTCCGGCGCCGGGGAGTAGGTACTGGTGTATGTGTATGTCATCCCCAAAGGTCCGTCATATTCGTCTAATTCTTCCCGTACCGCGGCAAATCCATCCAATTTCTCCAGAAGCAAACGCCTAAAGAAGATAACACCTTCTTCATGGGGATATAGAACACAGTTTGATTGTGGGCCCGATTGCCCAAAAATCCCCGGCATCACTCCGAGAGGACCCACCGTGTCATGCCAAAATATATCCCCGAATGTCTGGTAATCCTCAAAATAGAAAGTAAACGCGATTTCCCGCGCCGGCAATAGCATGGGCGTGCTTGTGTTATTCCGTATCTTTCCGAGAAAAAATATCCCTCCGGTCAGGGTATACCGGTTGTCGAGCAGCCGCGCGTTGACGATCTCCAGATCCGGCACCTGGGTTGCGGTCGGGGAGATGGTCGGGGTCAGCGTCCGGGTGGGGGTCCACGTCAAATGGGTAGTGCGCGTTGGCGCGAGCGTTCCGCCGCTTGCGAGAACCGTCACCCCGCCGGTGCCCGCCGACCCTTCGCAGGCTGCAAGCGCAACCGTTAAGAGCAAGGTCCAAATTTCCAGCTTTACAGATTTCATGATTATTCCCTCTCTCAGGAAAGAAAACATTCTTGGCTTGTTGAGGAACACCGTCCGACTTTTGTGTTTTTTTTCATCGTTGCGACAACTGCCTTTGCGAGTAGAAGATCGTCATGCCCGCGTGATCTCAGCGGGCATCCAGGAATTATTCCGGCCTGGCCCCCTTGCTATTCTTGCCACAAATGACACAAAGGACATAATGATATCCCAATTCTTTTCCGTTCTTTGTACTTCTTGTGCCCCAATTATTTTATTCCCTACGAGGATATTTCTCCGACTCCCCGCCTGCCTTGCCACTAGAAGAACAGAAAATATATATTTTTGTATCTTCTCAGCCTGCTTCATGGATAGGAAGAAGCGCAGAAATACGCGCTCCGATATTACCCCCTCATCCCATCCTTCTCCCAGCCCATCTCTCGAGATGGATGGCTTTGAATAAGTACATTCTTTTTTTTCCGCGGTTGTGGGGCTGGGAGAAGGTGCCCGAAGGGCGGATGAGGGATAGGCTGAGCAGATATATATTTTTTCATTTTGTGCTCTTTGTGCCTTTTATGGCCAAGAGGTTTTTTCTCTGCCCGGACATTCAAGCACGGATTCCGCGCTCGCGCAAACCCGCCTTACCAGTTCCTCGCCGTAGCGAAATCCGCCTTCGCCGCCGCCTCCGATTTCAGGTGGAACACCGAGACGACCGGAATGATCCCGTGGAACTCCAACTTCCCCGTGCACAGCGCCACCACCCGCCCGTCCTTCTCCATCGGCACGATCTCCAGCGTCGCCCCCCGCGGAGCCGAGGGCAGGAACACCTGGTAGGCGTTCCCCGCGGCGGATCCGGAAAGGCGCGTCTCCCCGGTGTCTATGAAATGCGCCGCATCGAGCGACCTCACGTACGCCAGGCAACCCGCCTGGGTCGCCCCCCGCAGCCGCACGTTCGCCAGGTACGCCCGGCTCGCATCGACCGTCAGCGCCATCAGCGGCAGGCCGACCAGGACCAGGAACGCGGCGTACAGCGCCAGCGTCGCGCCTCTCTCCCTTCGCATCCGCATCTCAGTATCCCTCCTTCCGGTACATCGCCGCAACCGTCCCCTGGAAGTTCAGCGGGCACGAGCCGTCGAAGTAGCGGCACAGCCCGGATAGGACCGACGGATAGCTCCAGTTGCCCGTCACCAGCACCACCCCGTCCGGCCGCTCGCTGACCAGCACCGAGTAGGCGAAGCTGCCGCCCGCGCCGGATTGCCCCCAGGCCTTCTCCACCGCCGCCTTGGCCCACTGCTCGGGCTGTTCGCGGGTGACCGCCCCGATCCGCGCCCCGTAGTTCACCGCGCCGGCCGCCGCGATGGCGGTGTAGGAGGCGAGCGCGATGTTGATCGTGAACATCAGCACCAGCAGAACCACCGGCATCGAAATCGCCGCCTCAGCCATGTTGCTCGCAGCCCCGTCCGTCAGCATGCCTTTTCTCATGTCATCCTCCCTTCAGCGCCGGAATTATTCCCGCCGCCGCTTGCGGAATTTAATGCAAAACCGCCGGCGGAGAATCCCATTCTCTCCGAGCGGCGGCGGATCTGCGAAAAAACGGACAACCGGATTGCCGTTACGAGTGAGTGAGTGAGTGAGTGAGTGAGTTTCAAAGAGGCCCCCTGGGTGCGGGCATTATAAACGAAAAGCGTGAAGTGAGTTCTGAAACGGCCCGGTCAACTGCGGCCACATTGTACCATCCCATCCCTCCGCTCCCGCCCCCTCCTCCCTGCCTTCTATCAGTGGAAAAACGCGGAGCGGAGGAGAGAGACCATCCCATCCTGCCTCCCCCTGCCCCCTCCTCCCTTCCCGCGATACGGGAAGGGAGGAGGGGAAAATATTCTTACAAGAAAAATATCCTTCTGGGGGGAGGTAGGATGGGATGGCATTACCCCTCCCCGCCCTTGCTGGTCCCGGGGCAACATGCTCCGGCCGGATCTACCTATGCAGGCCCGTACACCTCGAACTCCCACAGCGAGTAGCCGTACGGCGTCCCCCGCGCGGTGCCGTAGATGCGGATATAACGCCCGCGGCCGGAGACCGCCAGATCATCGACCCCGCCGTATCCCAAGTCGGTGGAATAGACCGTCGTCCAGGCGGCGCCGTCATCGGAAACCTGGATCTGGAACGCGGAGGCGTAGGCCGCCTCCCAATGGAGTACTACCCGGCCGATTTCGTGCACGTCGCCCAGATCCACCTGGATCCACTGCGGATCGGCGTAGGCGCTCGACCAGCGCGTGCCGGTATCGCCGTCCACGGCGTATTCCGGCGCTACCGGATCGGGGAGCGCCGGATCCTGCTGGATGGACGAAGCCCGGACCGGTTTGCGGAGAGCCAGGTTGGATCCGGCCGCCTTGGCTCCATCGGCGGCGGAGCAGGCGGCCGACCCCAACAAGCCGCCGTCGGATCGGAGGCCGTAGCCGTACGGGTAAACGGCGCCTTCGCAGGCGGCCTTCCCAAAGCGCGGCGCGTCGTTCGGAGTCTTCGGCCACGTATATGGCGTGGTGCCCGTGAAATCCTTTTCGCCCAGGAGGACGTCCGCCAAGCCCGTGCCGGCCTCGGTTCCGGGCAGCCAGGCGGCGATGACCGCGTCGGCCTGATTGCCGATGCCGCCGAGCAGCACCGGCCTGCCCGAATAAATCACCACGATCAGGCGCCGGACCAGCGGCTTCATTCTCGGGATAAGGGCCAGCTCATCGGTGGGAAGCCGGAGATCGGCGGAATCGCCGACCCCCTCGGCGTAAGGCGGCTCCGCAACCACGACGATGCCGATGTCGGCGCGGGTGCCTCCGGAGAAGCCGGCGTCCGGGCTGTAGGAAAGGCTTCCGCCGAGCTGATCCTCCAAAGCTTCCATAAGCGTGGTGCCAGCGGTCACATTTCCGGGCTGGCCCTGCCAAGTCAGGGTCCAACCGCCGGAGGCCAAGCCGATATCGTCGGCGCCCCGGCCCGCGAGCAGGACGGTCTCGCCCGATTTCGCGATCGGCAGCACGCCCGGGCCGGTCTTGAGCAGGACGGCCGATTCGGCCGCCGCCCGGCGGGCCACGGCGCGGTTGGCGTCCCACCCGACGCTCTCCCACTTTCCCGAAGGCGGCATCGGATTCTCGAACAGGCCCATCTCGAACTTAACCCGCAGGATCCTTCTTACGGCATCGTCGATCCGAGGTTGCGGAACTTCGCCGCCCAGGACAAGGCTCCGGAGGTCGGACTGGAATCCCCGCCAATCGTCCGACATCATCACCATGTCGATCCCGGCGTTGATCGACTGCTTGAGCGCCGACCGGTAGTCTGAGTCAACCTGGTCGATCCCGTCGAAGTCGGAAACGATAAAGCCGGTGAATCCGAGCCGGGTCTTGAGGACGTCGGTCAGCCAGTGCCGGTTGCCGTGCATCTTGCCCCCGGACTGCGTGCTCGAATAGGAGACCATGATGATCCGGGCGCCGCCGCGCACGGCCTGCTCGTAGGGCGGCAGGAAGAGCTCCTCGATCTCTTCGTCGTCGAGCATGACCACGCCTTGGTCGAGCAGGAACGGCCGATAGATATTTTGGGTCGAACTGCCGTAGGCCGTGCCGCCGTCGCCCAAAAAGTGCTTCGGGGTTCCCGCGACGGTGTTGGGATCGGTCAGTTCGACGCCCTGCAATCCCGTGAGGCAAGCCGCGCCGAGTTGGCCGACCAGTCCGGTATCTTCTCCGTAGCCCTCGTAGGTCCGGCCCCAGCGCACGTCTTGCGGGACGGCGACGACCGGGGCGAAGGTCCAACGCAGGCCCGCGGCGTTCATCTCGGCCGCGGTCACTTGGCACACCTGCCGGATCAGTTCCGGGTTGCGCGTGGCGCCCAGGCCGACGTTGTGCGGGAAGATCGTCGTCCCGGTCATGTGCGCATTGCCGTGCATGGCGTCGATCCCGAACAGGAGCGGAATGCCCAGGCGGGTCGAGAGTGCCGCCCGCTGATAGGCTTCCACCATCGCGTACCAGTTCTCGGCGGTGTTGGCTCCGGCCGGATTGCCGTCGCCGCCGGCCAAGGCGCCGCCGAGCAGCGCTTCTTTCGCCACTTGCGGGTCACGAAGCCGCCAACCCTGCGACGGATCCTGGTTCGCAAGCTGGGTCATCTGGCCGATCTTTTCTTCCAGGGTCATCTGCGCGAGGAGCTCCGTCACTCGCTGTTCGACGAACGGATCAAGGGAAGCCGAAGAGGTTTCCGCCGCTCCCTGCCGGGCCGTTGCGCCGGGAGCGGCCGTTGCTGTCGGCGGAATGGCCGTCATGGTCGAGAAAGGGGTTGAGGCGCCCCCTATGCAAGCCCATGCCACAAGTAAAAATAAACCCAACCAACCCAGCTTGGATAGGAATTTATGTTTCCTCATGCTTCCTCCCAGTAAAATTCCCACATATGGATATTGGTACCTGCTCAGGCTGTCTAATCCCATGGAAAAAAACTCAAAAAAGAGTATCGATGTTCTTGTTTTTTTTATCCCGGCGCGGCTCCCCCGCGCCCGCCCTCGCGCCCGCCCTCGGCATGCTCTATGCCGGGGGAAGCGGGGGAAGCGGGGTTCGAAGCCGGGATCCAGTGATTTTTGATAATTCAATGGATGCCGGCTAAAATCACCCCCGGCG
>JAFGKK010000071.1 GCA_016928575.1 Anaerolineales bacterium | reverse complement strand
ATGGAACGAAGGACCGATACAGTTATTGCATGGAATCCCGTTCGCGAGGCATTCGGCCGCCGCCTCCGCTTCCCGCTCCTGTGGATCGTTCGGCGAGCCGATTTCCAACTTCGGCAGGATGGCCCGCTCCTGGAGGAGGCGTTGGAAGGCTTGGTTGCCGGCGGCAGACAACGATGGCGTGATCGCCTGCCGACCTTCACGGCGGACGCCGGAGTGCGTTCGAAGGATGGAGGTGGTGTTTTTAGTTTCCAGCGCCGATGATGCTTTCGCGGTTTTATGCATGGTTTGGCAGTACCCCGTATCGGCGCGATCGGGCGGGCAGTCTCACCGCGGCTCCTCCCCGGCCGGAACCGTCAGCAGCGCCCACGGCGGCTGCGGCTCCAGGTCGGCGAGCCGCCCCGTGGTGCGGCCAGTGATCTGCCCACGCAGCTGGCCGGGGTGCAGGAACCCGTACGGAAGCGCGCGTTCCTCCGCGGCTTCCCCCTCCGTAATCCGCCTCCGGCGGCGTTCGAGCGGCGTCATCCTCCGGCGCAGCTCGCGGATGTCGTCCCGGATCGAACGCAGCAGCGTCCGCCGCGACGTCTGTTGAGTGCGGAGAGCTTCGATCTTCCCGAGCAACTCCCTCCTCCGGCGGCGCAATTCGTCGCGCTCCGGGCCGCGCGGCAGGTCCTGCATCCGGCGCCAGATGCCCCCGACTTCTCGTTGGAGGCGCAATATCTCCGGAGCAAGATCCAGCGTCCCGCGGAGGGTCTCCTGCGCCTCGAGCGCCGCGCGCAGCGGGCCGAGCACGGCGTCGATCTCCGCAATCTGGCGCTCGGATTCCGCCCGCTCTTCGTCGATGCGGGCCTGTTCCTCCGCATACCGCCCCTCGAGCTCGGCATCGAAGGTGGCGCCCATATTGCGTTCAAGGATTTCGGCGTTCGTTTCCCGGGCGTGCAGCCACTGGTTGAGCCGCACCAATGTCTCGAGGTCCTCCGCGGAGTTGATCTCCTCGAGCAATTCCTGTTGGCGTTCGGTGAGGTGGTCCGCCAGCGAAAGGATGCCGGCAAGATTCTGTTCCCGGAGCCATTGGCGCAGGAGACCGGGATTCACCGGTCTCCGAAGGCGGCGCTCCATGGATCGGAGGAACCGCTGGTTGGCTTCCGTCATCTGCCGAAGCCGTCGTGCCCCGGGATCCGGGAGCACGTCCAGGAGTGTGACCGCCGGCCGGGAATCCGAGCTGACGTGGGTGATGTGGGTGATCGGATAAATATCCTTGCCCGGTGAATCCCGGTCGCTCCGTGAATACCGGTCGCTCAGGCGGGCCGTGTGCTCCCGGCCGCCGGCGCCCGGGCTGCCCTGGCTGAAACAGACCGCCACCATGTACGGGACCCCCGCTTTGGAGGTCAGGACGTTATCAGACTCCCAATGCGAAAAGATCACGCTGTGCGAACCGCCGCCCGAAGCGTTGGCGTTGTAGTACCAGAGCCAGTCCCCCGGCCGGATCTCGCCGAATCGCTCGAGGGGGAAAGCCGGTCGGCGGTGCACGATGCGGCGCGCCGTCGGATCGGCTTCGATCCGTTCCAACTCGGCCGCTTCCGCGCGGGCGTGTCCGGTGCCTTCGGGGATCGGTCCCACGCCCCCCGGCGTCTCCGTATCGGGCAGGTCCGCGGCGTAGACGGGAGGCTCCTGGAAGTTGTCCGCCCGGCCGGAACCGATCATCGCCCGGCCGAACAGGTCGAAGCCGCCCATTACGCCCGTGCTGATCGGGCCTTCCGCCGGCGTCGCGCCGGCGTAATGATGGACGATCTGCGCCCAGTGGAAACACATCCGGGCGTGCACGCGCTGGTCGAAGGAGCCCGGACGGTAGGTGCCGACGGCCAGGATGTGCGCGGAGAGCAGGATGCGCTGCTGCGCGCCGGTCGCGCCGATCTCGTCGCCGTTGAACAATCCTTCCGGGATTCGCCGCGTGACGATGAAATCCATCAGCATGTCGCGCTGGGCCGATGTGAACAGATCAAAGAGCGGGTCCGGCGGCGCGGATTCAACGCCCTCGAGGGGGATGACGATCGGGGTTTCCGCCGCCATCCCGGAGGTTCCGCCGAAGACGTGGAGCACGGAAGCGAACTCGCGCCGGAACGCGGCGCCGAATTCCTCGCGGCCGGCCGGCTCTCCCGCGGTCAAAGGCGCCATCGCGCCTTCCATCTCCCGCAACGCGCCCAGGAGGTGCTGGCGGTCGGCGCTGTTTTCCGGATGGTCCGCCAGCCAGCGCCGGATCTCGAATATTTCATCCTCGATTTCTGCGTAGGAAAGCGACGCGGGATCGACCGATGCTCTCAGCGAGCGGGGCAGGAGCGCGATTCCCGGCCGGGCGGCGCCGCCGGCCGGGACGGGCCCGCCGCCGACGTGCGGCGGACGCATCGCACGGTCCGCCGCCTGTTCCATATCGGGCGAATCGGGCGCGGGTCCCTCCTCCCCGCCGGTCCGCTGCTGGACGACATGAGCCAGTTCGTGGGCGATCAACCGCCTCCCGCCGGGCGCGTACGGCCGGTAGCGCCCCGTGCCGAAGACGATGTCGCGGCCGACGGCGTAGGCTTCCGCGTCCAGCGCCCGTGCCGAATCCTCCGCGGCGCTACCCGTGTGCACGCGCACGGCGCCGAAGTCCGTCCCGAAGCGGGCTTCCATCATGTCGCGGGTGAAGGGTTCGAGCGGCTTGCCGCCGGAAGACGGCACGGGATTCACCACAAGGTCCGGCCGGGCATCATCGCCGGGATGGCCGATCCGTAAGTTCGGATCTTTCCCCGCCGAAAGGATCATGCGTTGAGTGTCCAGGTTGCCGATCGTAGAAGGTCCAACCGAGCCGTTGCGCTTTTGCCTTCCCCTCTCTAACGCGGCGGTATGCGAACGGGAAGACCGTTTCGATTTATCGTCCGTTTTTATTTCCAGGTTTCGATCCCGCATTATGGTTTCCCATTTTCATTGTGAACCGCACTGCGCCCGTCCGCCGCCGGACGCCGCTAGCGAACGGGAATCTCGTTCCCGTTCGGATCGAGAATCCGGACCTGGAGATTCCGCGGCAAGGTGAGAGGCCCGATCGCCTCCGACGGATCGCGTCCGGAGGGCGGGGGAGAATCGACGATGATCACCACGCCCGCTTCCACATCCCGGCCTTCCCTTCCCCATCCGGTGACGATGGTTTCGATCGTCGGGGCAACTTGGTCGACCCGCCCGACGCGGACTTCCAGCGTGACGAGGTTCGGCGCGGCGCGCAATCCGGTGACCCTGCGGCCCATGCCGCTGAGCGTGGCGGCCGATGTGCTGATCGCCCGCATCGCGCTTTGCATCGCCACGGGAACGGGCGGCGCGCCTCTTTCCACCGGGCGGGTTAGGAGGCGGGCGAGATCGGAGGAAAGCGGCTGACCGGAGGCGCTTTGGATCCAGGCGACGTACGCCGCCATGTCCCGGTCGGATGCCGGCGGAGCGGACGAGGGCTGCGCGTGAGGGAGGGAAAGGCCGGCCGTCGCCGGTCCGGCGGCTCCTAACGGGAACAGGAATTCCGGCGCCCTCCCGCCGAAATACGTGAACCGTTCGCCGGAAAGGATCTGGCTCGGTGTGAGCGGCGTGCCTCCCCCGCTTCGGGAAAGCGCCAACAGCCAATCGCGGCTGGCAAGAAATCCGCGCATGCCTTCCGGCGAAGTTCTCGCCAGTGCGGAAAGCGCGACCGGATCCATCGCCGGGTGAAAAGGCGATCCGGCGCCCGCTTGCAGGTTGAGCGGCGGCCGTGCGCCGCTGAACGCGGGATTGGGACGGATCTCGACCACGAACGGGCGCAGGTCGGCGGCCATCAACACCTGCTCCCATTCCAAATAGGGGACTCCTTCCAGCGCGGCCGGAGCCGGGCTACCGGCCGGAAAGTCGACATTGGCCTCCGCCCATGCCCGAAGCGCGGGAGGCAGATGTTCGTGCGGAGCGCCAAGCGTTTCGGGCCGGGTGACGCTGAGGTCCGTCGGCCGCATCGCAGACGGCAATCGCATTCCGTACCGGTTGGCCGTCAGCTCGGGTACATCGGCCGGGTTGAGGCCGCGCGACGCCGCCACCGTCCGGTTGATGTCGATCACTCCCTCGTCGAGGGGAATTTCGATCACGACGTAATAGGGGGAGCGTTGCGCGGCGCTGAATCCCTCGGGATTGGCGACCAGCATCGTTTCGGCGTCGGCGTAGGGGTACGCCGATTGCATCGGGCTTCCGGCGGAAGCCCGGCGGTGCGTCTCGGCGATGTCGAGAGTTGTGCGCGGTTGCTCGCCTTCGAACAATCGCGGCGATTCGCGCATGACCTTTGCGACCAAATCCCTTTCGGAGGTGATAAATCGGATGACGCGGACTCGTGGTGCGCCGGCAGGGACGGTGGGGAGCCCATACCGGGTTCCCAACAGACCGCTGCCGCCGTATGCGCCGACACCCCGGAAGGATATCGCTTCGCTGGCGGCCATGCGCAGCGCCGCCCGCCACGGCGCCGGATTGCCGGCCAAGCGGAACATTTGCGCGGCACGGCTCAATCCCGCCAAGCCTTGCCCGGCGCTTATCAATCCCCGCCCCGCGAAATAAATATCGAAGCCGGTCGCGCCGAACTGCTCGCTGGCGGTGGTGTAGTATTCGTTTTCAATCCCTTCCGAGTACCGGGTAAACCAATCCGAAGCCCCGTGCGAGACCGTTTGCCAGAGCCCCTGCTCGTCGATGCTCGTCATCAGGTTGGCCAAGCCGTCTTGCGCTTCGCTGATCCGGGTTTCGGATCCGTCGAAAAGGAATTGGCCCCAGGAATCCCACAAGCCCAAGCGAAGGAATCCTAAAAACGATCCGCCGGCGCCCATTACTCCGCCGCTGAACCCCCGGGCGAGCATTTCGCCTGTCCCGATCGGCGCAGGGAGTTCAGCCTCGAGGACCTCGATGGCGCTGGTGAAATCCGTCAGATCGCTGCGCAATTGCGGCAGCATCGGCTCGTCGGCCGGCGACGCCTGGATAAACGAGTCGGCTTGCGACCGAAATCCGCGCGCTTGTCCGAGGATGCGGTTGACGACGGGGCGGGTGAAGACGCGGTCGGAGAAAACGTACCACTCCGCTTGTTCCGCGCGCACCCGGCGGGCCACCTCCCGCACCACGTTTCCGATGGCTTCCATCCCGGAGGAAAAACCGGCTGCGCGCCGGTACCAATCCGCGTCGGCGGAGTACGTTTCCCCCGGTGCGGCATACCCTTCCACCCGGTAACTGCGGCCGCCCATCAGTGCCCGCGTCCCGCGTCCGGCTTCTTCCTCCAAATCCGCGCGCGAAGAAGGCGGGAGCCCGGCTTGGGAAAATTGCGCGCGGTGTATCGCTTCGTGGATGTGGATTGCCTCGGAAATCGGATGGGGCAAAACCGAAGCGTGGAAGGTCGTAATGCCGTCCCGTGTCGTAGCCGGCGGAGTGCCAAGCAGGGAAAGGGATCTGCCCGCTCGCGATAGGCGTTGCATCGCAAAATTCCCGGCCGGAAGCAAGCCGGGGCCGTCGGCGACGGGAAGGTTTATCCTCGCCGCATCGCGGTTGTCGGCTTCCCCGCTCCGGACGATTCCAGCCTTTTTTTCCATGCGAAATTCCGATACCTGTGGCGGCGATCGTACCGCGATCCTTCCGGCGGACGGAAGGCCGGCAGGATTCATTCCGCGCTTTCCCGATATGCGCATGGGATCCGGACTTCCCTTACGCCGGCTGTTGAAGACGGTCCGGCTTTCAGCCCGGCGTTTCCCTGCGGATCTGATCCGCCCGCATCTTCCGTGCAATCCGCCGACGGGCGGGAGGAGCTTTCCCCTGCGAACGGCAGAGAAGCCGGACGTGCCGCAAATCCCACCGGATCTCCCGGAAGGCGGAGCGGGAGCGTCCGCTTGTTTTCTACTCCCGCCCGACCAGCGCGTAATGCTGCTTGAACTCGGCCGCCGTGGGCAGCTTGCCCTGCTTGAGGGTTTCGCGCGCCATCGCCCGCACCAAATGCCGCATGCGGATGACGCGCCCGTCCCGCGCGGCCAGAAACGCCGCCTCCAGGCTGACGTTGCGGATTTCCCCTCCCGCAAGCTGGAATTGCCGCGCCAGGAACGCGAAGTCGACGTCCGCCCCGAGCGGAGCCCTCTGGGGGAACATCCCGCGCCACAGCCGCTCGCGCCGGGCTTCGTCGGGCATCGGGAACTCGACGACGTAGTTCATCCGGCGGGCGAAGGCGCCGTCGATGTTGTGGCTCATATTGGAAGCCAGGATCACCACGCCGCCGTATTCCTCTATCTTCTGCAGCAGGTAGGAGATCTCGATGTTGGCGTAGCGGTCGTGCGAGTCCTTCACTTCCGAGCGCCGGCCGAACAGGGCGTCGGCCTCGTCGAAGAAGAGGATCGCGTTCCCGCTTTCGGCGGATTGGAAGATCCGGTCCAGGTTCTTCTCCGTCTCGCCGATGTACTTGCTGACGATCCCCGACAGGTCGATGCGGTAGATGTCCAGCCCCAGTTCGCGGGCGATGATCGCGGCGGTCATCGTCTTGCCCGTCCCCGAGGCGCCGGAGAACAGCGCCTTCAGACCGCGGCCGGTGATGATCCGGCGCCGGAAATCCCATTCCTCGAACACGACGCTGTAGTTGCGGATGGCGTCGGACACCTCGCGCACCCTGGCCAGCGTGGCGGCGGGCAGGACCAGGTCGTTCCAATCATGGGCCGGCTCCAGCTTGATGGCCAGACGCCCGAGCTTCCGCCCGGAGGTTTCCCGGGCGGCCTCGAGCAGAGTCTCGAGGCTCGGTCCCTCGTCCCCGCCGCCCCGCAGGAGGTGGCGCGCGGCGGCCAGCGCCGCCGCCTGCGCGATCTGGCTTGGGGAGAGCATGAAGCGGCCGGCCAGGTCGGCCAGCTCCGAATCCGGAGGCGTGAAACCGCGATTGTGCAGTTGCCCGCGCCACTGCCGGAGGCGCCCCTCGTAGGATGGGGCGGGGAAGAAAAACGGCAGCGCCGGCCGATCCCGCAGCAGATCGTGCCAATCGAGCCCGGGTGGAATTCCCAGGATCAGCGGCCTTCCGGAAGCGGCGACGGTCCGCACGAAAGCCGCACTTTCCGGCAGCGGATTCCCTTCGCGGTCGAAGAGGCTTTCCGCGTTTTGGATGTAGATTCCGCATCGGTGCAGGCGGGCTTGCAGGGCCGCCACCGGTCCGCAGCGGGTCCAGGCTGAAGATGCCGAGGGATCCAGCCATAAAATGGAAAGCCCCGCTTCAGCGCAGACCGCGCCCGCCGCGCGTCGCCTTTCCGCGCCGGTGCGCCCGATAAACACCAAGGCTGGGGCAGCCTCGGAGGAAAATAATCCGCCCGCCCGCCGCAACTCGGCGAGCATTGTCGGCGGCAATTCGGTCCCTTCCCAGCCGGCGGCGGGATTTTCGACGCGGCAGAATTCCGCCAGGAGCGGATCGAGAATGGGCTTTTCCATTAAATAAGGAGCAAGGACCGGCGCCGCGCGCAATCCCGCCGCCGGCCATGAGGATCTTTCCGCCGCGGACGGAAACGTCTGCAACAATCCGGAGGCGAACAGCACGTTGTCGGGCGTCAGCGGTCCCTCGCCGCCGGAAAGCCGCCGGACGAGGTCGACCGTCGGCCAGCGCCGGGCGACGTCGTTATTAAGGTAGGCGTAGAGCGTTTCGTACTTGCCGTCGAACTCCGGCGCCAACGCGATCAACAGGGCTTCCCGCTCGGCGGGGCCGAGTTGGAACTCGCCCGCCACCCTCCGCCAGGGGATCTGCGGGTTGGAGGTGGAATCGATCCGGCCGCGCATCTCGGCCGCCCGGAGGGTGAGCTCCTCCGCGGCGGGCCGGCCGGGATCGGCTTCGGAGCCGCGCCGGACGAGCGCGTCCACCTGTTCGTCGGAGACGTACAGCCCGCGGAACTCGTCCAGCGACAGCTGGTACGAGGCCCTCAGGCGCAGGATTTCGCGGTGGATCAGCAGGTCGAGCCTGCGCAATTCCGCTTCCAGGTGTTCGCGGGACGAGGGAAACATCGATCCATTACTCCTGCGGATACAGTTCGAACGGCCGGGCGTCCGGTCCGCGCAGCCGGTGGGACGCGCGGTTGAGTCCGGCCATCGAGAGCACCAGGTCCAGCGGCGGCCGCCCCAGCCGGACGACCCGCCGCTCCGGGAATTCCTCGAGGGATGCGGTCAGATCCAAAAAATTCCGGTGGAGGTACGGCAGGCCGGAGCGGGCGAACCCCGGCAGCCGTTGGGCGAATGCGCGCAGCGCGTTCTGGGCCGCCGGAGCGAATATCCGCGCGGCGACGCCGGATTCCGCTTCGAGAAAATCGGCGTCCTCCGCGAAGCGCTCGAAAGTAGGAGCCGCATCCCCCGCGCGGATCCGGAATCCGGGCAGCGCCTCCGCGGCGGAGCTGCGGAGTGAATCCGCGCGGCAGTGGAGCGCGGCATCCGGCGGAAGCAGCGTTTCGATCCGCGCCAGCTCCCCGCGGTCCGTTCCTCCCCGCCAGCGCCAGACGCCCGATTCCGCATCGAGCAGAACGGCTTCGCCGCCGGGAAGCGGTTCGAGCGCGAACACCCCGCCGTCCTCCGGCCAGACGGCGGCCTGCCAGCGCGCCAGCTCCGGATGCCATCCGGCTGCCGATTGCGCCGCGACCGCGGATTCCCATGCGCGGGCTTCGGCGGGAGAAAGGGCCGGCGGGATCCGGAACAGGTCGCGCAGCAGCGGATCCCGGAAGGCGGCTTCGAACCGTTCCGCTCCGAAGCAGCGGACAAGAACCAGGAAGCGGAACGCGCTTTCCGGATCCGCCGCCTGGGGCGGCGGCAGATCCGTTGCGGCGGGCAGCGGCAGCGAATCGACGTACGGCAGCAACAGGAAAGCGCCGCCGAACCGCGTGAAACGCGCGGTCGCCGGAGTTATCTGCGCGTCCTCCAGGGGCGCCGGCTGCGCTCCGACGGCGCGCCCGATCCGCCAAATCGTCTCCGGCGCTACGCCCAGCAAGGCGCGCAGCGCCCCTGCGTCGGCCGCTCCGGCCACGACGTACAGCGTGGCGAGGTCGCCCCCGGCCAGCGCCGCAAGCAGCGCCCGGGCGGACGGCCCTTCCGCCTGGAGGCGGCGCGCCAGGCGGGTGAGCGCGACAGCGGCCTGCGCCAGCGCCATCGCCGCCGCGTCCGGCCGCTCCCGCGCGGCCGCCAGATAATGAAACAGCGCCTCGGCGGGTTCGGAGAGCGCCCGCCGCGGCGGGCTCCAGGTTCGCAGGAGCAACTCCGGCGCGTCCCGGAAGTCCGTTGCGGGTCGTGCCCCGGCGGCGGGTGGAATGTCCGGCCGCGACGTCGAAGCCGGCTGCGCCGGCGCCGCGGACGCGCGGCCGCCGAACGCGAGGAGAATGCGCCGCGCATCCGCGTCGCTCAACATCGAAAGCACTTTTTCCAGATCCGCGGCCGGCATGCGGACGAGCGCGGTTCCGCCGGCCTCCGTCTCCTCCTCGATCACGCTGCGCACGGCGGCCGAGGCGGGCAGGGCGGAGAAGCCGGAGAAGGGCTCGAAGAACCATTCCCGGGCCGGCGAACCGTCCGCGCACCGGACGAAATAGCTCGCCAGGTACGCGGCGCGGTCGGCGAAGAACAGCGCCCCGGAGCCGCCGTCCGAAGTCGCCGCGGAGAACGAGCGAGCGATCCCCTCCGCCCAGCGGAGGGAAATCTCGTTGTCGTCCCACGCGGTGTTGACGGCGAGGGCGACGTCGAGGCTGCGGATGAACCAAAATCCGCCGTCCGGAGGCTCCCCGCCGCCGAAGGCGCTTGCGAGCGCCGCGGGCAGTTTTTGCCGGACGATCTCATCCAGGCGTGACCGCAGCCGTTCCGGTTCGGGATCGTCCCGGCTGACGATGTAACGGGAGTTGCAGGATCCGATGGTCAGCATGGGTCGCCTTTCGCCGCAGGCTTTACGGACCGCTCGCGGCCTAGCGGTCCGGCGTTTTCTTCAGGCGCTGGATTTCCTCCCTGAGCTCCTCGATCTGCCGGCCCTGGTTTTGAACGAGGGCGGCGAGCGCCGCGCTTGGCGCGGTCGGAAGCCCGACGGCGACCAGCACACGGCGGATCTCCCCCGTTTTGGAGTTCTCCCAGGCCTGGCCGACGATCTGGCCGGCCTGCTGCGGGGTGAGTTTATCGGCGGGGACGGCTATTCCGATTCCGTCGTCCGCACCCGAGGGGACGATGCAATCCCCCGCCCGCACGGGACCGCACACTTTTACGTACACCTGACCGAGGAAAGCGACCTTCTCGAAGGTGCGCGGGTCGCCCGGCCGGGGCGAGTTGGCCAATACGACCGGATGGGCGCTGACGACGCCGACGTGGTGGGCTCCGGACGTGCGGCGGATCACCTTGCCGTCGACGACGCCGATCACGTCGCCGGGTTCGAAGGCCTCCGTTTCGTCCGCACGCGGGAGGCTTTCGGCGTAATCGGCCGCGTGGCTGGAAAAATAAATCGAACTGTGCGGGTACGGGCCGTAGGGCGGATCGCAATCGATTCCCCCGAGGGCTGTGCCTCCGTCGAAGCAGGTGAGGAAATTGTTGTTGATCCCGGGATTGACCACTCCGACTTTCAGAGCCAGCACGTCCGCGTTGTTGTCCGTGGCGGTGTTCTCGATCAGCGCCACGTGCGAAGTCTCGTCCGATTCCGCGCCCGACACGCTCTTGGTTACATGCAGCTTGCATTGCGGCGTATTGGTGCCCACGCCCACGCCGCCCTCGCTCCCGCCGGGGTTCAGGGTGATCGGGTTCGTTCCGCTGCGGATGTAGAGCGGGTGGGTGTCCGTCCACAGGTCCACCGCCGATCCGTCGGCGCGCAGGTCGAGCCGCTTCGTCCCGCCGGAGTCTCCCAGGCGGATCCGGCCGCCGACGACGTGAAGCTGCTGTTCGGGAGTCGTTGTCCCCACCCCGACCTTTCCGTCCTTCTTGATAGTCATTTTGGTGCTGTTGGAGCCGGCGCGCAGCTGCAGGTCGTGGTCGGTCATGGCGGAGACGATACCGCCAGCCGAATCGGCGCCCAGCAGCACCTCCTCGCCGCCTCCGTCCGCTTTGACGTTGAGATAGGTTCCCGCGCCGCCCTGCAGGGTCAGCAGGCGGTTGGGCGAGCCGGTGCCGATGCCCACCTTCCCGTCGGATTTAATCGTTACCTTCGTGCTGTTCCCGCCGGCGCGCAGCTGCAGGTCGTGGTCGGTCATGGCGGAGACGATGCCGCCGGCCGAATCCGCGCCCAGCAGCACTTCCTCGCTGCCGCCGTCGGCCTTGATGTTGAGATACGTCCCCGTATCGCCCTGCAGGGTCACAAGCCGGTTCGGCGCCGTCGTACCGACTCCCACCTTGCCGTCGGACACGACCGTGACCTTGGGCGCGAGGGTGTATTCGTCCGGATCCTTGCTGGTGTCGATCGTCAGCGGTCCGATGGACAGCCGGTTGTCGGTTTGGGTGTCGGGGCCGATCCCCACCCCCAGGGTGCGGCCGCCGGCGGCGGTCGTTCCGTCGCCGGCGCGCTGGACGCGCAGCGCCGTGCCCTTGTCGGTGCCGTCGGCGTGACGGAAGTTGAGCGCTCCCCCGGCGATGTTGACGTCGCCCTCCACGCGGGTGGAGCCTTCCACGTCGACCAGCTCGTCGTCGGTGACCGTGTATTTGCTGGCAGCCGGGTCCGCGGTGCGGTCACGCAGGCGGATCGCGCCGCCGGCGGCCTCGATGTTCTCCGCCACCACACCGATGTGCCGCCGGAACCGCCGCCCCTTTGCCTTGTCGTTGTCCGAAAGGGCGACAAACTGGCCCGCGCCGCTTGCCGCCGGCAGCCAACGCACGTAGCCGAGCGGAACGAACCAAAAAACGGCGTCGCCGTTTTGCGGAAAGACCTGCTGGGGGATGGATTCGTCGTAAACCGCCGGAGCTCTGCTGTCGAACAATTGCAGCGCCTTCATCGCGTCGCCGCTTTTCCCGTCCACCGTCACCGGGTCGTGGTCCTCCGAATGGGCCAGCTTGCAGCCGATGTCGACCAGGAACGATTCCTGGATCCGGCAGTAGGTGTCTTCCGCGTCGCACGGTTCGAAACCGGGGGGCGGTTTTTGGGTTTTGGTTTCGTGGTAGCGCAGCCAGACTTCCGTCAGCCGGCCTTTGCCCGGCGCGTCCAAGACCGGATCGTATTTGATCGAATCGAAAAGCGCCTCCGGTATCTTGTACGGCTCGAGGACGACGATCGGCCGCCCGAAGCCGTCCCAGGCGTATCCCGGATCGATAACCATGCTCACCTTGGAGGCCATGCCGATGGCGGGCACCTCGCGCAGTCCGAGGCCGATGGCGATGCCCCAGGTATGCGCCCCGAGCGCGTGGCGGGCCGCCTGCAGGCGGGAATATTCCAGCGCATCGGACAGGTCCTCGGATCCCAGGTACTGGCCCGGGTAGAACCGCGGTCGTTGCGTCTGCTCGATGGTCATCGCGATCCTCCATCACCCTTGCCGCGTCTGCCGTTTGGGCAATGAGTCGATTCTCCGCTGCTGCTCGGCGACGGTTTTCTTTAGGGTTTCCACCTGTGCCCGGAGCTCCTTAAGTTCGGCGGAGGAGATGCCGGGGGCGGGTTTTTCCCCGGCGGCTTGCTGGTCCTTCGCCGCTTGCGCCTCGGCGGTTTGGACTTTTAAAATCCGGTCGAGGTTGGAAATGTCGGCCGGCCGGTCGGGCGTGAAGGCGTCGGCCAGCGGGACGGCGATCCGGTTCGCCAGAAGCGTGGCCAACGGGTTGCGCCGTTCCTCGGGCGAGAGGTACGGCAACCCCTGTTCGTTCACCATTCCCATCGCGTCCAGGATCAGGTTTTGAAGGTCGAATTCCGCCGAGCGCCCGGCCCAGGCCTGGGCGAAAACCTGGGCGGTCTCTTTGGCGGTTTTTTGATTCCCGTTTTTCTTCTTCGCAGCGCCTTCCGGGGAGGATGTCGGCTGCGCAGAGGAGAAATTAGCCGAGTAGTTGACCGCAGCGGCCGCATTTACCGGTACGCCCGCGGCGGAGGTGCGCTGCTCCCGGGGGATTTTGAGCGAAACGCAGCACAGCGACGATAACATCTTCTGCAGCGTTTCCTCAATCGGCGCCCACGACAACCAGTAGGAGAGCGCCGGAACCGTAAGCGCAATCCGCCGGGTGCTGAAGTTGCACACGCTCAGGATGCGACACCCGCTCCGCTGGATTTTCACCGCCGCCAACGGCACGCAGTTATCGGCCGGCGGATCCGGGCAAGGTGGCAACAGCGTGTTGCACAGGCAATATCGCAAATAGGCAACGAGGATTTCCAGCAGTTGGTAATAAACCTCGATCAAGACGTCGCCGAACTGCTGATCGGTCATCGACGCGCTCCGGCGCGGAATGGCGATCGCGGCCAGTTTTTCGTCCAATTGGCAGTCGTAGGAACTGCGCGTGGAGAAGAAGTCGCGCATGGATTCCAGTAACTCGCACAAATACCGGCGAGATTGTTCCAGGTCGTTTTTGTTTTGCGGGGGGTCCGGAAGGATGCTGTAGACTTCCCGGAGGCAGGCGTTGAAACGGCTGACCATCTCCCCTTGGAGCCGTTTCCGCGAATCCGAGGTCTGCGCCGGGGTCGCCTTCGACACCGAAAACCGGAATCCCTCGCACAAAACGGACGGTTCGCACTGAGCCGGGACGTGGCGAGAGGAAGACGTCGGCGCGGCGGCGGGCACCTCGTAGCAGATGCACTCGCAGTCGGTGGAGCCGCCGCAGGAGCATTTCGAGCAGCAGGCCGCCCCGGAGGAGGCCTGCAAGGCGGTGATCCCCCGCGAGGGCTTTTCGTCGTAGCAGATCGAGAGGATCCACGTCTCTTCCGCGTCCTCGCATCCGCGTTCCGCCGCGGTGAGGGTGTTGCCGTAGCAGTCGACGGTGGACGTTCGCCGGCACTGGGTGATCAGGTCGCAGACCGGGACGGTGACGTCGGCGCAAACGGTGATGTCGTCGCCGCACGGGCTGAGCGCGTAGCCTTTGCGGACGGTCACCTGATCCTGGCACGGGTCGCACACTGCCTCCAGGCCGCATACCACCCCCCACCCGTGCAGATAGCGGTTGTGCAGGCGGTTCTTGGCGACGATGTAGCGGTCCAGCCGGGTGAGGTCGTCGGCGCTGAGCAGCTGTCCGTCAAAGAAGCGCGGCCGGCATAGGCATTCGATCCCGCCGCAGGTTGGACAGACGGAGCTTTGCTTGGGGAGGGACGGAGCCGCCGGGGAATACCGGGTGGTGCTGACGGAGTAGGTGTCGGGACAGGTTCGGCAATCGGATGTGGGCATCGGATCCCTCCTCTATGGGGTTTTGTTGTGGACCCAGAACCAGCTTTCAAAGGCGCCCCCCTGGGAGCCGTACGGGTTCCCCGCCGGGCGGTCGCCGGTGGGAAGCTGCGCGCGGCAGAACTCTGCGTCGACGGCCTTGCCGCTCCCGTCGACCACAAACTCGCCCAGCAGGCGGACGAATAATTCAGAACCGATGTCGAGCTGCTGTTTCAGAAAATCGTCTTGAAGGAAGACGAAGGCGACCCCCGGAGCCGAGGGTGGCGTCGGGGTTTCAGAGGCTGAGATGATCACTCCGGAAGCGTTGACGGCGAAGTCGACCGGGACGATCAATCCCGTAAATTGAATCCGCTGGACTTTTTGAAAGTCGTGAACGGTCTGAAAGACCTGAAAGACATGTCGGTAGTTGATCTCGTGCGGGACTTTTCCGGGATTGGCCGTATACCCAACCACAACATCCCGGGTAAAGCCGATCACCAAACCCGGCTTATTCGTCTTTCGGCCGTTGATGGTGAAGTCCACCGTAACCAACGGATTGGTTCCCTCGTCGTGTCTCCAACTAAGGGCTTGGATGCGGGTCAAATTCTCTTCCAGGCCGGCCCCGTCCTCGCCGTCCGCGCCGGGAACGCCCGGAATGCCCGGAATGCCCTGGATTCCCGCCGCGCCGGAATCGCCCTTGTCGCCTTTCTCACCCTGATCGCCTTTGGGTCCTTGCTCGCCCGGCGGACCCTGGGTTCCCGCGCCGCCTGCGCAACCCTGTTCCAGCAGACATTCCGCCATTTCGGCAAGGACCGAGACGCTGGGCAGAATCCGCCGCCCGGTCCGGTTGTCGATCCGCGCGGTCCGGGCGGCTTGGTCCGCAAGCGGGTCGGCGGGCGGATCGGTTTGGTCCTCGATTTTATATCCGGCGGAGTAATTCTCGACCGTTGCCAGCACGACGCAGTTGGGCGAATCGCAGCCGGGACAGCCGTCCAATCCCGTCCACAGGAGGTCGGCGCAGTCCGTTTCGCTGATTCCAATCACGCCGACGCCCCCTGCGCCGGAGGCGGATGGATCGTCGTCGTAGGGTATGAACGCGCGGCCGCCGTCCGGGGAGAGCGCGATGCCGCTGCTGCCGCCGCCGACCTCGAAAGCCGCGCCGGAAGGCCGGGCTTGCTTCTGCAGAATGGCGTACACATTCACCGCCTGCAGGTAGCTTTTTTTGCCGCTGGATTCAAGGACGTAAGCCCATTTCCCGCCGGGCGAGACGGCGAGGTCCACGGGGGCGTGCTCCAATCCGACCGGCGATCCGACCGCAGTCTTCCCCTGCGGGTCGACAAGATAAAGACTTTTTTTCGAGTTGCTGGCCACCGCCAGCAGGTCGCTGGCGGTGCTGGCGACCAGCGCCAGCCCCGTCGGCGTCGTTCCCGCGGGAAGGACGGCCAGGGAATCGGCTTCCTTCTTGTTTTTCACGTCGATGACGAGCACCTTGTCGCCGGCCGGATCGGCGGTGTAGGCGAACTTCCCGTCCGAGCCGAACGCCAGCCCCTGCACATCCTTGGCGCTGAGCTTGATCGTCGCGGCCGTCGCTCCGCTCTTGAGCGGATCCTCCGGGAGCACCAGCATCGTTCCGGCTGAGCCGAGCAGCGCGAACAGGCGGCCGTCCGATCCGGGCGCCACCGCTAGGCGCAGGTCGGTCCCGTCGCTGTCCTTGAGGTCGAAGGAGGCGGGTTTCTTGGAAAGCTTGGCGGTATCCCAAACGTGTATCTGCGCCTCGGCGCCGGCTTTGACCGGTTTGGCCGCGACGAAGACCAGGTCGCCTTTGTTCGAAACCGCGACCGCCGTGGGGACGCCGGGCACCGCGGCCGTCTCCAGCACCTTAAAAGTCCGCGCATCCAATTCGTAGACGGCTTTCTGGTCGGCCGAGATTGCATACAGCCTGCCGCTCGCGGCATGCAGCGCTGCGCCGGCGGCGTGGGGCGGATTGACCGCGGCGATCCACGTGAACTTTGGCGCGCGGACGTCGGCTCCGTCGCTCCCGGCCTCCGAGACGACCGCGTCCACCTCGAAGGAGGAGAGGATCCGGTTGGGGGCGCAACGCGCGTCGTCGCATCCGCATTCGTCGTATAGGACCGGGACTTCCTCGGTCGGGCATTCCTTGTAATGCACGCATACCTGCAGCCGGCGGAGTCCGGTATCCTTGCTTTTCAACAGATCGGCGATCGCCGGAAGCTTCTCCAACTCGACCGTGGCCGCCTCCGTCACCAGGATCTCGTTCCCGCAGCAGTCGATTGCCGTGCCGGGCTCGATTACCACAAAGCGATCCCGGCAGGCGGGATTTTCGTGCGCGCGGACCTTCAACCCGCAAACCGTCCCCCAGCCGTGCAGGCGCACGTTGTGATGGCGCATCTTCTCGCTGTGGAATCGAGTCTCGTCGGAGAAATCCCTTGCGGTCATCAGCTTGCCGGTGAAGAAATGATTCCGCAGGAAGGGGTCGAAGGTGCAGGCCGGGCACGCCTCCGCTGGTTGGATCTTTTGTTCCGTGGCCATAGGCGGCTCTCCTTAATCCAGAAGGGTGGTCGTTCCGATGCGCGGGCCGCGGCCCAGCTCGAACTCCGGGCCGCCTTGCCGCGCGGGCGGTGCGCCGAGGATCGCATCTTTTCCGAGCGCATTTTCTGCCAGGGTTACCCCCGGTTCGATCCGGGCAATGGCCGAATCGAATCCGATCGTCGCCTGAATCCCCACGCGGAAGCGCGGGTGGACGTAGTTTACCGAGCATTTGGTGTGCGCCGGGCTGTTCTGCTTGAGCAGGGTTTCGAGTGTCTTGCGCGCCTGTTCGCTCCGCCCGCAGACGGCCGGAACGAACACCGTGTAGGCATGGGCGTAGGCCAGGAACGGATCGCGGAACGGGTCGGGAGTCGTAACCAGCCTGGTCCGGTCGGCCTGCGCATTCTCGTTCAATTGCGAACGGTTGACGATCCGCTTGCCCCACAACTCTGCCTGCTCGCTGAGACGCCCCCGACCAAGGAACAGCCAGCGGCGGACGCGGAAGTGCTCCAGAATCAACGGCGGCGGCTGCCAACCTCCGGCGTCGTACGGGGGCGGCGCGCAATTCGGGTCCGGAGGGGTGCAGCGGACTTTGGGCCGCCCGTCGCGGCAAACGCCGCGGCAGGATTCCATGCCGAGGTAGAACGCCAGCACGCGCCACATTCCCGTGAGCGTGCCGCGCAGACGGAACAGACTGCCGGCGCGTTTCAGGAACAGCCGCCGTTTGCGTTCCGGCCAGCGCCGGTCGAGTGCCACGCCGATCCAGGTCCCCAGCCAGGTGAGGAAATCGAGTCGGTCCTTTTCCGCGGATTCGGCCGGCGCCGAGAGCGGGTCGAAATACCGCCCCAGCGCATCGATTCGGTATTCCAGCCCGCGCAGGGTCGTTTCGTACAGGCTCAGGAAGCGGTCGGTGAAATCCGCGCTGACCGGCTCGGCGCCGAACACCGCCGGAAGGTGACGTCGCAGGCCAAGGCGGGGGAATTCGATCTCGACGGCGGATACGGAAGGGGTTGCATGGCCACTTCCGCGCAGTTCCAACTTGAGCCACAGGAAGCGGCCTGCGCCGCTCCGGACAAGCCCGTCCCACGAGCCGTTCTCCATGGAGTAGGCCCACGGACCGGCGTTCCACCGGTTCGTCTCCAGGCTGGATACATCCGAATCGCTCAGTTCGATCTCGGCGGTGAATGTGTTGACGCGGATCCGGCATCCGGCGGGGACGACCCCGTGGAGGATCACGCGATGCCATGGGCAGCGGTACAACCGGCTGTCGAGCGCCCGGCTGACGTAGACACCTTGGCTTTGGAATCGTGCAGCCGGCGCTTCCCCAGGATCGGTCACCGGCTTCCCGTGTAGATCGAACAGACGGCATGCGACCGCGTCCGGTTCGGTCTCCTCGCCCGGCGGACAAAGCGCTTCGAGGTGGAGCCGCCCGTGGGAATCCACCGGAAACGGCAAAGCCGGGAAGGAGGAAATGAGCGCTTCCGGTGACTCCGCGACGACTTCCATCTTGCCCTGCGCGTCTACGCTGTACACGACGACCGGTGGTCCCTCGACGCAGGCGAACAATCGGTCACGGCAATCCATCGCCAGGTGCGTAACCGACCCGAACCCGGAAAGAAAATCCCGCCAAACCCCGGCCGGGTCGAAGCGGTGGATCAATCCGTTGGCGGTGTCGGTAACATGCGCCATCCCGCGCCCGTCGAAGGCGATGTCGTAGGGTGCGAAGTCGTTGGTCAGGTTGGCCGAAGCGGGGGGCGCCAAATGTCCGCGCAGGGCGAAGCCCCGCAGGGAGAACACGCTAAGCCGATGGTTCCCGGTGTCGCAGATGTACAGATTCCCGGAACAGATGCCGATCCCGTGCGGATCCGACAGCTGACGCGGTCCTCCCCCCCTTCCGCCGAAGCATGGGACCGCTGCAAAGCGGCAGTCGCATGGATCGAACCGATTCAGCGTAGGACCGTCCGGGTCGAGCAGGAAGAGGCTGCCGTCGGGCCCGAGGGCGGCGTTGGTCGGCAGCGTCAACCCGCCGAGACTCCCTCCCGGTTCGTCAAACGAGCGTCGAAGGTCGGGAAGCACCGCGAGACACAGGCTCCCGTCCGGTAAAGGCCCGACGCCGTCCAGTGCAGCGGCCCGCCATCCGGCGCGTGCGTTCAGCAGCAACGAGGTCGGATCGTGCGGCGGGCGGTGGCGGACGGGCAGGAACGGACCGGTGGAGTTCATGGGCAGGCGCCGATCGTTTCATCGCTGTAGCTCACCCGGATCTTGTGCTCGCCGGAGTAGAGCAGCGCCCCGGTATTGATCGGGACGTTCTGGTATTCCTCGGCCGTGACCCGGTCGAGGGAGATTTTCATGTTTTGAATGCTTTCCACCCCTTTCACCGAAAAGATCCGAGCCATCAGACGCGAATAGGAAATCGTTCCGCCGAAGGGCCACCCCAATCCGTCTTCGCCGCCTTTAAGGGCGTGGAAGTAGCTCTCGAGGCTGTTCCCGACCGCCGATTTCACGTCGCCCAAGTCGGCGCTGTCGGCGACGACGACCTCGGCGGATACTTCCACCTTTTGGTAGGCCGGTTTGGCCACATAGAGCTCGGTGGTCAGCAACCGCCGCTCCTCCAGGTAGGCACAGACGGTGCGCAACGTGCCCTCGCTCGGGGTGGGGGTTTCGCAGTCGCTGTCGGGGACGACGATCACGGTCACCACGCCGGGGATGTCCGTGCCGGGGAAGTCCGGATGAAACAGGGGCAGGGCGCAGGCGCGCCTGATTTCCGCGGCCCGCATCGCGAAATATTCGAAGTCCTCCGCCGTCACGGCGCGGCAGCGGCTTTTAACGAACGCCGGCGCGCGCTTCTTGGCCTCGGCGAGGGTTTCTTCGTCCCGGCCGCCCGAGGCGGCGACCAGGTTGGCGACGGCGCCATCGTCCACGCCTTCCACCGCGCTGACGAGGGTCTTGACCGCGCCGGCCGCGGCGTTGCCGCGTGAGCCCCCGCCCACGCGGTATTCGCGGGCGACGACGTTGGCCGACGCGTTGGCTGCGTTCTTCACCGGGATGCTGCCGGTGAAGCCGTCGCCGAAGCGCACTTTCCCGCCGGTCCGGTCGAGGACGAAGTGGCGGTCGGTCGGCGACGATCCGAAGAAATCCTCCACCTCCGTCCAAGCC
The DNA here is from genome assembly GCA_016928575.1 of Anaerolineales bacterium. Lineage (NCBI taxonomy): Bacteria > Bacillati > Chloroflexota > Anaerolineae > Anaerolineales > Anaerolineales bacterium. Next base: position 33,303 of record JAFGKK010000071.1, on the reverse strand, counting down.
TGGAATCCGTCGCCTTCGTCCACCTCCAGTTGCAGCGTGCCCTTCAGGACCGGGGTCCGGGAGAGGGCCAGGACCTGGTCGCGTTCCCCCGTGCTGCCGCCGAGAACTTCGTCGGTGAGCGTCTCGGCTTGAACGGCGGCGACGGTGTTGGTCCGCACGGCCAGGAGTTGCGGGGCGCGTTCGTATTGGTTTTTCGCAAGCCGGGCCTGGATCCAATATAGTTTTTCGGTCTCTTCGCCGAGTGCGGTCTTCTGCAGCGAGCCCTTGGCCGGGGTCTTCAGGTGGACGTGGCCGGAGCGTGTGAACGCCCGCGTGTCGTCCTTGAGCAGATCCAGCTTCGCCCAATAGGTCCCGTCCCAATATTCCCAGCAGACCGTCGCAGAGGCGTACGCCGCGGAGGCGGCGGGTCCGCAGGCGTACGCGGTCCCCGGCTTGCCCGATTCCTTGCTCCAGAAGGCGAGGTCGAGCCGGGTCTTGGCGGGAAAATCGTCCGCGGACGAGAACCCGAGGAGCAGCGCGGCGTTTTCGGCCGCCGATTTTCCGAACGGCGCGAATCCGTCGGCCGCCTCCGCGTTGGCGTCGGTGATATCCGTGTAGGAATAGCCGTCGAATAATTGAAGCGAAGCCAGCCGCATGGTCAGCGCGGTCAGGGCGGATTCGGTCTCAAAGATCAGCGGCGCTTCGCCGTTCGCGGCCTGGGCCGACACCTGGGTGCGGGCTGGGACGGTCGTATAGGGATCCGCGTAGTCCTCCTTGACCGGGAAGGTGATCTCGACCGCGGCCGGTTCGGCGGGGTTCAGCTCGATCCCGAGGAGCTGCAGGAATTTGAAATAATTCAGCTCGGGGACGAGGTTCATCCGGTAGATCAGCATCTCCGACATCCAGGCGAACACCTGGGTCAGGGCGATCCCCGGGTCGTTGTCGTTGAGGTCCGTCCAGCCCGGATTCCACTCGGGCGTGTAGCGCGCGATCCGGGTGCGCACTTCGGCCATGATATCTTCGAAGGACCGGTCGTCGAGCTTGGGGACGTAGTCGGCCAGCGGCATGGTTATCCACCTTCCCCGATGTAAAACGGGTAGACCAGGTTGCCCACGGCGTTGTTGGCGCGGATCCGGTAGCTGACGCGGATCAGGAGCAGGTTCGGGCTTTCGGGCGCGGTCTCGGCGGCGACTTCGAGCACGTCGATGCGCGGCTCGCCCGACACCAGCGCTTCGCGCACGTGCTTCTGCACCGCCGCCACGGTCCCCGGATTGTCGGGGGCGAACACCAGGTCGTGGATCCCGCAACCGAAACCGGGAAGCATCACCCGCTCGCCGCGGCTTGTGCTCAGGATGAGGTAGATCGATTCCTCGATCCGCTGCTCGAATTTGGCCTGGGCGATCTTCCCGTCGGGAGTCACCTGCAGCGGGAATTTCCAGCCGATGCCGAGGAATTCGCGTCCGGTGGCGGTCATGGTTTCATGCTTCCGGTATATTCAGTTCCAGCGCCGTCACCGTGTCGGCGGCGCTCGAATCCAGCGTGACGGTCTTGACGATCTCGTCCTCGTGGGCCTTCAGGTAATTGAGGATTCCGTTGGCGATCGCGGCCCAGAGGAGCTTGCGGTCGTCGGCTCCGGCGGACGGCAGCGCGGTCCCCTTCACCGCCTGCCATTCCTTGTCCATCGCCTGTTCCATCGCCTCGGCCAGGCTGCCGGAGAAATCGTTTGTGGTGCCGCCTTTGAGCGCGGACATGCCGATCGCTCCTTCCCGTTTACTTGGTCGTCACGAACATGGAATTGTTGGTCACCGGGTAGTCGACCAATCCATTCGCCAGGAGTTCGCTGGGGGTTGTGGGGATCACTCCCAGCACCAGGTGGGTGTGGTTCTTGAGCAGCTGAACCATCACGTTGAGGTACGCCAGCAGCAGGTCTCCGTAGACGAGCGCGTGCGAGGCTCCGCCCCCGAGGGAAACGCTCGGCGCGTCCACCGTCACTTGGGAGGCGGCCCGGACGGTCACGGTTCCGCTCGCCTCGATCACCACCTGGTTGGCGCCGGCGGAATCGCTGACGGTCACCGCTCCGCCGCCGTCGTCGAGAATTACGGTATGCCCGGCGCTGGTTTCGAGGACGACCCGCTGCGAACCGTCGGCGTCCTCGAAGCGGAGCGTGTTGCCGCCGGGCGTCAGGATCACTCGGTTGCGCCGGTCCGATTCCGGCGGGGCTGCGCCGCCGTTCCACAGGAACCCGAGGACGTAGGGGCTGTCGAAATCCCCGTTGTGGAACGCCACCAGCGCCTCGTCGCCCTCCTCGGGCAGGAAGTACATCCCGCGGCTCCCGCCGGATAGGCCGTGCGCGATCGGGGCCCAGTTGCTGCGGTAAGATTCCGGCAGGTGCGGGAATTCCAGCCGAACCCGCGAATTCGGTTCGTCGATCTCGCGCACGAAGCCGGTCACCACTCCCGGTATGGGCGGTCGCATGGCCTATCCCGCTCCTCCGCCCGGATCCTCCCGGCGGATCTTAAAACCCGTCCGGTACCCCGAATCGTTGATCGTGTGCGTGGTTTCGGTGACGAAGTACATCCCGCTGAACCGCGAGCCGACCCCCTCGATCTTCACCTGCATCCCCGCCCGCAGATCCGGCAGTCCGACCGTGGTCCCGCTGGCGGTGACGAACTCCTTGAAACGCTCGAGCAGGATCGCCAGCGCGCGGTCGTGGGCGGCGGTTTCCGACGGCACCGCCTCGTTGACCACCTGCTCCTCGCGCGGCTCGCTCGCCTCGAGGATCGGCAGCAGGTCGCGGTTGATCGTGATCCCCGCGTCCCGCAGCGTGACCGTCTCGCGGATCCGCCGGCCGGTGGCGCGGTTCATTCCGCGGATGGTCACCGATTTCACCTGGTTGGCCGCGTTGAGCGTCGGCTTGAAATCCATGAGGGTGACGCCCCACTTAAGGATGTAGGTTACGTCCCGCAGCGCCTGGGGCGTATTGCTCGTGGAGGGGCCAAAGTAGAGCCGCGACTGGTTCGGGCCGACGTACACGACGTATCCCTGGCGGCGCGCCAGGCTGAAGAGGAAGTCGATGTCGTACTGGTTCCGCTGCGAAATGTATTCGATCGGGTGTTCGCGGCCCAGGGCGGCCTGGTCGACGTCGATCGGGATCGGGAAGCGCCGGTCGTGCGTCTCCGGATCGTTCTTCTGTGAGATTTCGCGGGCGATCTGGCTGGGCTTAATGTCGCGGAAGGTGTCGGAATACTGCTTCCGGCGCAGCGAGTGGAGGACGTTCAATCCGCGCCCGCTGAGGGTCGAAGCCGCCCCTCCGGAGAAAGCCGGCTCGAGCGTCGTGCAATGGCCCGTAATCATCGTCGTCAGATTGTCCCGGTAGCCCATCTTGACCTCGAAGGTCTTGTTCGACGGCTCGAACATGCGGTGCAGCGGCGCGTAATGCGGATCGTGCTCGTTCAGCGTGGCGGCGGTCTCGGCGCCGACGAATTTGAAGGTCCGGGCGGCGGAGTCCCAGTTGTTGATCGTCAGATCGAACCCGTCGATCTCCCGGAGCGTGTCGCGGTACGATACGCTCACCACGTCCCGCACTACGTTGCCGCGCAGGCCGAGTCCCGGCGCGAGCACTTTGAATTGCGGGACCCGGAAGTCGCCGAAGGCGGCGGATTCACTGGAGACATACACGGGTTCGGGCATCGGCGGTCCGTTTTCCCTCCGGCGCGCTCAATCCAGCGGTGGAACGGCGAGGAAGATCCCCGGTGTCAGCCGGCGGGGATCTTCGATGCGGTTGGCGTCGGCGATGTTCCGCCACAACCCCGGCCGGCGGTAGTGCCGGGCCGAGATGGAGCCGAGGGTTTCGCCGCTCTGGACCACGTGGCTCTGGGTCCGGTCCGGGGATTGCAGGTTCAATTGCCGGATCTGGTCGTCAAGAGTCTTGTACTCCCGGAGGACGAGGGTCAGCGTGGCCCGCAGCGGCACGCCCTCCGGGCTGAACAGGGTGAATTTCTGGCGGATGCTCTCGATCACCCCGGTGAAGTCCGGACGGTTCTGGTTGCCCGTCCACCCGGAGAGCCCGCTGCCGGCGATTCTCTGGTTCCACAGGAAAGAAATCAGCGGCGGAGCATGGTCCTCGGGCTTGATCTTCACCAGCGAGTAGAAGGAGTCGGTGAGCGTGGTGACGCTGGTGGCGCCCGCGCCCATCCCGTGTTCGGTGGTGTCGAAGAACAATTCGAGGGTCAGCCGTTCGTCCTGCCCGCGGATGAACTGCAGCAGCGGCGAATCCAGGCCGGGGATGTTTATCTCGGAATTCTGGACGCCTTTTTCCAGGGAATATTCGGTCGGGTTGCACTGGAATTCGATGAATTCCATGTTCCCGTCGCTGAAGGTGGCGACCAGCGTTCCGAGTTGGAGCTGCTCCACGGGCTACCCTCCCTCCTGGTCCAGTTCGTAGGCCACGCCCGGCGTCACCCGCCGTTCGGAGTCGATCCGCCGCCGCCGGTCCATCCGCTCCTCGACCGATTCCAGGACGGCGCGGACGATCTGTTCCATGACCGCGGGCGAGAGCACGCCGGCTCCGTCCACGGTCCGAACCGTGCTCTGCACGCTGCCGATATAGGCGTCGCTGGTCATCCGTACCTCAATCCGAGGGAAATCGCGGCCATCGCCGCCGCGGTTCCCGCGCTGATCCCCGGCACCTGGTAGACGCCCTCGTGGGCGATCTCGATGCTCTCGACCGCGACGGTGTTCTGCGCCGCGTTGAGCGTCGGCCCGGTGTACCTGACGGGCAGGCCGCGCGAGAAATACCAGATGTTGGTGGGCAGGTGCAGGTCGTTGAACAGAACGATCAGCCCGTCGCGGCGCTTGCCCTTGCCCTGGGTGAAGGCGTAGTGCCAATCCCACAATGTGGGCCAAGCGCCGACCCCGCGCTTGAGGGTGATGTTGCCCCAGGTCACCCGGGTGGGGAATTTAAGCGTCTCTCCGTTGCGGCCGCCTTCCTTGTACTCCTCCGGTTGCATCGCCATCTCCAGCCCGCTGCACTCGCTGAACCCTCCCACGGCCACATCGAGCACGGCGGACAGAGCGATCGTGAGCGCGAGGCTCCCGCCGCTGGTCGTATCCAGCAGGCTGATCAGAAAATTGTGGGTGAAGGGCGGATCCGCGCGGAACCCGATGCCCACGCTTCCGAGAAGGCCCATGGCTACGGTCCCTTTCCGGTCACTTCGGTGATCTCGAACGCGTTTTCGATCCGGCCCACGCGCAGGACGACGAACTCGAACGGCTGGGCCGGGGCTACGCCGACCAAGGCCAACAGCCGGCCATTGTCGCGTCCCTCGGGCGGGTTGATCTCCTCGTCGCATTTGACGAAGAACGCCGCCTCGGCGGTTTTCCCGGCCAGAGCGCACTGCCGCCACAGCGAGTAGAGGAAGCCGATCAGCGCGAGGGTGATCTTGGTCCGCGTGGTGAAATCGTTCGGCTCGAAGACCGCCCATTGGGTCGAGTGGTCGATCGCCTTCTCGATCATGATCAGCAGGCGGCGGACGTTGACGAACCGCCAATCGGGGTCGCTGCTGACGGTGCGGGCTCCGTAAATGCGGATCCCGCGGCTGCCAAGGGTGCGGAGGGCGTTGATCCCCAGCGGGTTGAGCAGCCCTTGGACGGCGTCGTCCGTCTCCGCGGTCAACGCCTGCACCCACCGCAGCGGCGCGTTGGCCGGCGCCTTGTGGACCCCGACGGCGTAATCCGTTCCGGCGTATTGGCCGGCGACATGGCCGCTGGGGGGAATATCGCGCGTCGGCGCGCCGCTTCCCCGCAGCGGGTCGACCACCTTCAACCACGGGTAATACAGCGCCGCGTACTTCGAATCGAACCGCCGGCGCCAGTTCTGCACCGCGGCCACCCCGAGCGCGTCCGGCCGGCTGGCCGCATAGGGCGGGTCGAGGACTGCGATCCGGTTGCGCAGGCGTTCGCATTGCAGAACCATCGCCGATTGGACTTGAAATATCCCTTCGTCTCCGAATGCCGGCGGAAGCTCCTTTCCTGCCGCGGATCGCGCAATTCCGGGTCGCGGCGGAGGGGTCGGCAGGCACGGATCGGGAAGGCAGGCGGGCGGGGGGGCGGTCTCCGGCTCGGATTCGGCGCGGATGTGGATGTCGGGCAGGGCGAGGATCGCCACCTCGTCCACCTCCTCCAACGCCCGCAATCCCCGCTTCCTTCGCAGGTGCTCCTCATCGGTTTCGCCGGGGAGGAAGTCGTCCCCGATAAAATCCCGGATCGAAAGCAAATTCAATCCGTCGCAGCCGCCCGCCATCGGGATCCACTTCCCCAATCCGGATGGACCCAGCGGCCGGACTTCCCCCAGGCCGATGTCCTCTGCCGGCCGCAAGTCTGCGGCGACGACCGGCTCCGGCGCCGAAGGCATGACCTGAACCGCGTCGCCGGGCTGCGGGACGCGCACGTTGCGGAGAATCAACGGACCGTAACGCGGATGCTGCGGGACGAGCGTCACCCCCGGGTAGACCTTCGACAACCGCCCGCCTTCCGCGACCTGAACGGTGTAATCCACGCTCTCGATGAGGATCGGGCGGTCGGGATTGAAGCCGGAGAGCAGTCCGTCGTAGACCGTCCGCGACTCCGGATCCGCGCGGCACCAGATCAGCCGGTTTTCGATCGGGTCGACGTCGGCCAACACCTTATAAACGGTCGTCGCCCCCTGCGTCAGACGGACGTGGCTGAAGCGGGCAAAACCGCAGACGGTGCGAACCGCGCTGTACTCGGGGCGGCTTCCGGCGGGGATCGAGACCGTCTGGGCCGTGCGGGTTTCCGCGATCCGGACTGCCAGGGCGTTTCCCCACGCCCCGGGGCTGTAGGCGCTCAAGCGCCAAACCGGCTCTCCCGAGCCGTCCTGCCAGACCGCGCCCGCCGGCGCCGCGCCGTCGGCCGAGGCCACCCGAACCACCCAGCAGCGCCTGCCGCCGTTCTCGAAAAAACCGCGGACGGCGTACGCCAGGTATCCCGACCCGCTGAATCCCCCGAAGTAGCTGAGGAACTGGCGGAAGGATTGCACCGGCACGGGCGTGTCGAGCGGGCCGCGCGGCGCGATCCCGACGAATCCCGCGATATCGGTGCGCACCGCCGTGATTCCGGGGCCGGCATCCACGCGTTCATAGTACACGCCGGGGGTCAGATACTCGGGCATGGATCGCTCCCGCCGTTCAGGCAAGCTCCATGCTGATGCCTTCGTGAACCAGGTCCATCGACTCGATGGCGACGTCGTTGCCGCTGGCTTTGAGGCTCGGCCCCTCGATTTTGTTGATCCACGCGTCGGTGATGTTCCAGCGCAGCACGTCCTTGTGGGCTTCGTCCATGAGGACGATCGTCCCGCTGCGCCGGTCCGGGATCCCGTTGAGGATGTTGGTGTACCACTTCCACAGCTCGTCGCTCTTGGCATAGCCGCGCTTGAGGGTGATGTTCGAAAACTTGCGCAGCCCCATCAGCTTCCGGACGGTGTTGCGGGCGTCGGTGCCTTCGCGGTAATCGACCGAGTCGCCGTCGGCGGTCAGGCCGCTGGCCTCGCTGAAGGAAGCCACGTTCAGCCCGTCGATTTCCACGCGGAAGTTGAATGCGCGATACGGATCGGTACGCGTTCCGGTAGCCATGATGTTCCTCCTGGATTAATCCTCGGCGTGGGCGGTCCACAGGCCGATGCGGATGATCACGTATTCGGCCGGTTTGACCGGGGCGACCCCGATCAAACAGATCAGCCGCCCGCTGTCGATGTCGGTTTGGGTCATGGTGGTGCGGTCGCATTTGACGAAGTAGGCTTCCTCGGGCTTGGTGCCCTCGAGCGCTCCGTTGCGCCACACCAAGGTGAGGAAGTTGGAAATCGAGCGGCGCACGCGCGCCCACAGCGGTTCGGCGTTCGGTTCGAAGACCACCCACTGCAGCCCGCGTTCGATCGAGGCTTCGATGAAGATCAGCAGCCGGCGCACGTTGACGTATTTCCAATCCGAATCGCTGGTGATGACGCGCCCGCCGTAGACCCGGATCCCGCGGTTGTTGGGGCGGAAGTCGCGGATGACGTTGATATTGACCGGGTAGGGGTTGAGGATGTCCTGCTGTTCCTTGTTGATCAGCCGCTGCAGGCCGGTGATCCCGCGCACCACCTCGTTGGCGGGCGCCTTGTGCACGCCGCGCTCGATGTCGGTGCGGGCGTAGATGCCCAGCAGATGCCCGCTGGGTGGAATCGTGTAGTTGCCGACTTTGGCCAGGTTGGTCGGATAAGGATCCGGGATCACCAGCCAGGGGTAATAGATCGCGGCGTACTTCGTGTCGAATTGCTGCCGCAGGTCCTGGACGTCGGTCAGGGTGTCCTTGGGGGGCTGCGGACCGTCGAGCACGGCGAATCGGTAGCGGGCCTGCTCGCAGTGGTTGATCAACGCGTTTTGGATCTTCATCGAGGTCCGGCCGGGGATGGCGACGATGCTGATCTCCTCGATGTTGCGCAGGGCATGCAACCCCGTCCGGTTTTCCGGGACGGTGCTGTCGGCGCCGATGTAATCGTCGTCGACCAGCGTGCCGATCGAATCGAATCCCTCGTAGAGGGCGTGGCGCGCGGGGCGCTCGCTTCCGCTGGGCAGGATGTCGACCAGCGCTTCGGGGCCCACGCGCACGCTTTCCAGCGCCGTGGTCTTGGCCGGATCCGCCAGGTCCTGCGCGGTGTCATGAACCCGGATATACGCCGATTCGCCCTCCGTACGGCGGTCCGAGAGGCGCAGGGCTCCGTCGATGTCGCCGATCACCTTGTGGATATACCGGCTGTGCCGGGAATCCATCGAAAGGTAACGATAGGTTTCGGAGTCGATCACGGTGTCGTTGCGGGAGGGGACCGCCGCGTCGGGCTGGCGCAGCAGGCGCACGGTCAAGGCAAACTCCCGCGAGCGCACCTTCAGGTAGCTGCCCGAGGGCAACGCGGCGAAGGCCGCCTGTTGCGTGGCGTCCAGCCCGGCCCCGGCCAGGGTGATGTCGCCGTTGGCGCGGTTAATCGCCTCCACTTTTAAGAATCCGCCGGTGACGGCTTTGGTCGTGGGATGCGTGACTTCCAGGACAGTGCCCGGTTCAATCCCCGAATACGAGCTCAGGCGGATGCGGGTCGGCGGTCCGAATTGGGTCAGGTTGGTCTGCGCCGCCTGTCCGGGGGATTCGTCCTCAACCGAGATGCGCAGGCGGTTGCCCCAGGCGCCGGCGTCAAGGGCCTGCACGTTGAAAAGGGGTTTCCGGCCGACCACGCAGGATCCGGCCGGATGGCTGTACAGCACCGCCTCGTTTATTTCAACCGTATCCGGCGTGGGCGCGGAGACGGCGGAGATCTGGTGGTAGAACGCCTCGCCCGACGCTGTTGTCAATCGGAGGAAGTCGTTTGCGGCGAACCCCGAATTTCTTGTGACCAAGAGGGAAAGGCCGTCCTCCGGAACTTCCAGTGCGTTGATCGTGGCATCCGTCCCGGAGACCGCTTCGGGTTCCTTAGCCCGCACCACCTCGCTCCCCAGGGCGTAGCTGTTGGCCACCGGAGGAGCAACGACCAGATTTCCTGCGTCGGGGGCGACGGGATTCGAAGGCCGGCCGGGGGCTGCTTTCACGGTGAGGTATTCGCTGTGGGCGGCGTCGCTGATGCGGATAAGGTCTCCAACGGCCAAGCCGAGACGGTTGTCGAGGGCCAACACGTCCGCCCCGGCGGCGGCGGCGGCGGTTAAATTTTTCGACTTCGGAATCACTTCCTCTCCGTCGTCGTGGGCTTGGCCGGTGGCGGCGGTTAGCTGGACTGAGTTGGAGCTTGACGTGACTTTTTTGATGACCCGCGTTTCCTGGTGCGTCGTTCCCGCCCCGAGGATCAGGCTTTGGCCCACGGCGAGGCCGGAAACGTCGTCGAGGACGATCTCGCTCACTCCCGCCAAATAATTCGCCGGATCGTCGACCGCCCGGGTATCCACCCCAAGCGTGACCTCTTCGACGATGCTTCCGGCCGGGTATTCCTCGTAAGCGCCGCCGGCCAGCGTGAGCAAGGACAGGGCTCCGATCGTGCGGGCTTCGTATTTGCTGGAATCCGCCGGATCGACGATGAGGATATTTCCCGCCGTAAAACCTGCGTTGCTCTGGGCAAACAACAGCCGGTCCCCGGCCAGGCAGGGGGTGGCGAGAGTCGAAGCGGCCATCCCGGCCGTTGTGATCGCCACCGCGTCGACCGTATCGCCATCGGCGTAGGACATGCTCAGAGGGCTGTCGAGCGTGATCGCGGCCGTGGATTCCGTCGTGCTGACCTGGGTGACTGTCGGAGCGGAGGCGATAAACCGGTATTCTTTCGCGTTGCCCCCGGAAATCTCAAGCAGGTCGTCAGCCGCCAGCAAGCCGATGTTGGCGGTGGTTCCCTTGACAAGAATCTCCTTCGAGCCGCCGGCCGCGTCGCCTTCCAGAGCCAACACCGTACCGGAAACCACGCTCGCTTCGATCACGGAACTTCCCGCGTCATGCGATTTTAATAATGGAAAACCCGGAGCCAACAGGGTTTGATCAAACGCAGGCGCGGCGTTTGCCTTCCGATATTCCGATCGGCTGCCGTCGCCGATCCGGATCCAGTCGCCCGAGGAGATGGCTGAGCCGTCCAGGACGATCAACTTTGGCAGGTTGGCGGAAGTTCCGGTCAATTCGGCGGCGCCCCGCAGGAGGACGGTGTCCGCCGAGGCGGAGCCGCCGCGGTCGAACAAGTGGGAGGAGGCTTTTCGCGCCCCCACCGTGTCCAGGACGCGGGTGACGAAGACCCGTTTTCCACCGTTGTCGAAGAATCCCTGCACGGCGTGCGGAAGGTAGCAGTGGCGGTCGCTGATGCTGTTGGCGAAGTCGAGGATGCTCAGGCGTTCCCCGAACCAGCGGTTGTATTCGCCCACGCTGGTGATCAAAATCGGAACATTCACCGGCCCGCGTTCGGTCACCCCGACCATCCCGGAGGTGCTGGTGCTGACGCCCTCGATCGGTTTGGTGCCGGTGTCCACCTCTTCGACGTACACTCCGGGAGCTAGATATTCAGGCATGGTCTTCCTCCTCAGGCAATGGGTCTCCAGGAAATCGCCCGGTCCTGGATGATGGACGGATTGGGCTTAACCGATGACAAGATCCACGACGTTTTCACAGAGCTGATAATCCGGACTGACGACGGTCTTCACCGCCGGGTGAACGCCGTCGTCGGCTTCCAGCTCGACCCAGGCGACCCGCGAAAGCGGCGGCAGGCGGAAATAACCGGCGGCGCCGCTGACGGTTGCGTACGGACGGAAGCGGTGGAATTCCGCGGCGCCGCCCCCGCTCAGACGGATATGTCCGGCCGTCGATAGGCCGTTCACTCCACCCAGAAAAACGACCGCATCCCCCGGGATCGCCGCATCGGAAAGGTTGTTGGCGGGTCCCGCCGATACCGCGCTGACGCGCCGGACAACGGTGCTCTTCCGATGCGCGTACGCCGCGGGATGCTCCAACGTGATTACCGCCTCCTGTTCGGGTGTGCTCCCGCCTTCGACGGAAAGGATCGCAAGGTGCTCCGACCGGTCGGCGGCCTGCGCATCGAGCAGCAGGATTTCTCCGGGAGTCAAATTCAACCGGTTGGTCAGGCGGAGGATCCGGCTGCCCGCCGAACAGGACTGCGTCATGGATTTTTCGTCGCCGACAACCGGCGTGAGGGTGACCCGTTCCGCGGCCGCCGCCGCGGCCGGGCGCTCCGCATAAACCGGCGGATCCAGATGGACCAGGAGGGGAGGACCGGCGGGAACGACGGCATCGGCCGGGGGCGGTGTGCGCCAAATTCCGGTGACCCGCACCGTCGCGCCTGCGGCGGGAGTCGCGGCGCCGGCGCCGTTTACCACCGTGCGGCCTCCCAGCATTACCGGGAGGCGGTGCAGGTGAAGATCGGGCGGGATGTGCGGCGTGAATTCGGCCGGGAACCCCGGTTGGGCGGGGAGGATCTCGGTCCACGTCCGTTTGACGTACCCCGGTACGCGGACGGTCATCTCCACCGCGTAGTTGGTCGTCTGCAAGTCGGGGAACGCATTCCGCGGGATTCCGACGAGCCCCAGGGTCCCGTCGGCCGCGGTCCGCGGCGTCAGGCGCGGATAGGTGGTGGCAAGCCCCGCCGACGTCTGCGGAGGCCTTCCGGTAAGCTCATCCACAACCCGGAAGCCGATCACCGCCCAGAACCGGTCGACGGAGGCCGGGGCATCGTCAGGGGAAACCGTCAACGGTTGGTTCTCTACGACTATCTCGAATCGGTCCATTTCAGATCCGCATCACCAGGCCGTAATCCGGCGCGGCCTCTTCCACCATGCGCGCGCTGAGCGGCTCATGGTCAGAGTCGATCATGACCACGCCGACTTGATACGAAAGCGAAAGCTGGTAGGAACGGTCCAGGGCTTGGAACACGCGCGCGGCTTCGTCCGTCGGGATCGTCTCCAGCCGGATGTTTAATGCCAGCTCCGTGCCGCTGAAATCGTCCTTCAGGTGGACCCCGGAAAGGATCGGATGGTCGTGGAATACCTGCAGGATCTTTCCGAGGATGATCTGCTCGGTTTCCGGGCTGGTGCGGTTGTTTCGAAGGGCGACGATCGGTGTCGCCAAGTATTGGAGGGAAAGCGGCAGCGGACGGCGGCGGAGCTGAGTCCGGCTGATTCTTTCCGGCGGATCGTTCAGCCGTTCGCCGTCCTTGGCAACCCGGTAAAGCCAAAGGGAAACCCCCTGCTCGCGGTTGGCGGTCATCTCCTGCGGAGAATTCAGCGAGATGACCATCGATCCGCCGGCGGAGGGATCGAAAAGCAGCCGCAAACCGGCATCCGCCTCGAAGTGGGTTTTCAGCAAGGCGGAAAGGGTGAAGCTGGTGGCGCGCAACGCGGTGTACATGGGAAGCGATCCGGCGCAATTTCCGGGATGGCTGTCCGCCTTCCGGCGGGCTTGCCGGGTTTAGAAATTGTCGGTCGGTGTTCTTCCTTTCATTTCATTTCGTCCATAGTTTTTCCCGAAGCCGTTGATCGGGGCGGAGCAGTTGGATGATCAGGCCCGGGATTTCGTTGAGTTCGCGGAAAAACCGCCGCTCGCCGCTGGTGACGTGTTGGATCTGGCCTTTCCATTCGCCTGGTTGATCGGGATTGGGATTAGGCTCAACCATGATCCGAATGATGAATGCGTAACTTACGGAATCGAACACGGGCTATCCGATGAGGAACGATTCGGCGTCTCCGCTGTAAATTCGCGATTTCGCCGCCGGAAACGGGCGAATTAATCCGCTGGTTCTTTCATAGCATGGGATTCTGTCGGGAGCATCACGGGGCGGTCACTTGTTGCTCACCGCACGGGAAATCTCGGCGGGGAGGCCGCGCGTTGGACGGAAATCCGGGGGCGGGCGGGGAACAGCCGGCGGTTAACCCTGACGGCGCGGGACGGTGGAATCCGGAGTTTGGTCGGCTATTGAGGGTTTGTTCTGCTGAATTGCCGGAGGACTAGCTCGAGGGTTTTCTGGGCTCTGGTGACGTTCTCCATTGCGGATTGCAGATTCGCCACCGCCAATTTCAATTCACCGGACGGCGTTTGGGAATCCGGCAGGAGTAATTCCCCCGTTTCGGCGATCTCGCGGATCAGCGCCTGGGTTTCCGGCATGGGAGGAATGGCAAGCTCGGTCTGCAAGGCTTCTTGGCAAGTGTGATACTGCCGGATGGCCAGCGAGCGCTGGCCCCTCCGCATGTACAATCGCATCAGTTGCCGGTGCACATCCTCGCGCAGGGAATCGATTTCAAGTATCTTCCTGCCATATTCAAGCGCTTTGGTGAAATCTTCGGATTGGGAAAAGAACCGCATCAGGAAGTACAGGCAATCGAGATAACAACAGCGGAGGCGTTCACGTTCACGCAAAGCCCAATCATTGTAATAGCCTTCCAGCAGATCCCCCTGATAGAGCTGGGACGCCTTTTCCAGGATTAGAATATCCTCCCTTTGGACGTTTCCCAAGGGAAGGGCAAGGATCTTCGCCGCCTCGCGTTCAAAAATCTCCACGTCCAGCCAGAAGTTGCTCTTCACATTGAAACCAAGTTCCCCCGTCGGCATGGAGATCAGGTAAGTCCCGGGAGATACGCCGCGCGGTTCCAAGAAACGTCGCAAGCGCCAAATGGTCGTATTCAGACAATTGCGTGCCCGTTTCTGCGAGAAATCCTCCCAGAACAGGTTGGCAAGCGAATCGCGGGTGTGAATGCGGGTGCGGTAAACCAAGAGGTACGCCAGCAGGCAGCGGGTGGTATGGGTGAGCGTATTCTGCCCACGGGCATCATCATTCTGAATGGAGTATCTACCCAATAAGGCTATCCGAAGCAATTTGTCCCCCATGATCGAATGCGAGAGGTAAAAATGGGGTTGATCGGATTGTAAACCGGATCGATTGTGGGATGCTCCCGTGAGGCGGTCTGGTCCTATACTATCATACAAACGGATTCCGATTCAAGCTCATCTTCATCTGAGAAAGGGAAAAAACGGGAAAAGGCCGGAATGTTTTGTGATAAAGTCAGCGGCAATTTGCCATTCCAGAGCTTATAGCTGGATTTTCCTCGCCAAGACAGATTTTGTCCTTTTTTCCCCCGAATTGCTTAATTAATTGTGATTAATTTCGCAATTTTCTATCTCCTAAGCGTCCCCTGCGTCTCATCCGCCCGTCACTGTCGATCGCTTCGCTTGTGACGGGCGATCCGGGATGAATTCTCCAAGCCCGTCTCTTCAGTTGAATGGCTTCGGATAAAATCGTATCTTCAATCGCTGTTTTGGGCTGGAAAGCCGGCCCCGGCGCAATTTCGGAAAAGGTGCCCGAACCTGTCCCGGAGCGCGTGTCCCGAGCAAAGCAAGGAAAAAACGGGAGGACGGATGAGCGGGAGAAAAGGGGGCATCGGCGCTGTGTTTGAGAATCCGCCACGGCCTTTCTGGCCGTGGCTTTCTTTTATGCAGGCCGCCAAGCCTGCCGTTCCATCACAGTTGCGGCGGTCAAGGATCGGGATACAATCATCTCAGCCGCTGTTGAAAACCCATTCCGCTCATTCTTCTGGGAGAGACGGAGGCGGCCATCATCCCCATCATCGACGTCCACGAGCACGTGTTCCGCGGCCGGGACATCCCCCTCAAGGGCTATCTGCTTTCGCGGTCCTATCCGGAATGGTGGGTCCGGCTGGCGGCGCCGCTGATCTTCACCGTCATCGAGAACGCCGTCCGCGGGGAGAGCCGCGGCTTCCTGGTCGATCTCGTAAAGCGCCTGGTCTTCGCCTACACCGGCGCCGGATACCGGCGCTGGGCGGATATTCTCTCCCTGGAGGATATGGGGGATGTCGCCCGGCGATTGATCGACACCTTCCAAAAGGACCGGATCGGCCTGTATGTGCCGTTGATGATCGATTATGAATATTGGTTCAAGCCTTCCAAGAACCATCCCATCGTCGACCAGATCGACTCGATGTACCGGGATGTCATTCTGCCGAACCAAGGGCGGGTGCATCCGTTCGCCCCGTTCGACCCGGCGCGCGAACTGGCGTACCGGGCGAAGCTTCCGCCGCCCGGAGTGCCGGACGGCGGCCCGCCGGAAAAATACAGCTCGCTGGAGTTGGCCAAGGAAGCCGTCCGCAACAAAGGCTTTGTTGGCGTGAAGGTCTACAACACCCTCGGCTACCGGCCGATCGGGAACGCGGCCGTGGATGCGCACCGTCGGAGCATTTTCCGCCGGAACGGCCTTGCGCGCTGCGAGCGCTTCACCGGCGAGGAATTCGACGAAGTCATGGCGGAATTGTATCGATTCTGCCGCCGCGAGGAGGTCCCGATTACGGGCCACTGCGTCTACAGCGGGGTCGAGGCTTATCCCGGCGCCAGTTATGATTTCGGCGCCCCGGCCCATTGGCGCGCGATGCTGGAGCGGTATCCCGGACTGCACGTCAACCTGGCGCACTTCGGATGGAACAGGCCGGAAGAATATTTCGCCGCCCGCCGCAGGCCTCTCTTCCGGCGGAGTGTGCGGGCCTTTCAGCGGCGGATGGCGGGAGCCCCGGGGCCGGCGTCGGATTCGGCCGGCGGGGAGCAGGGCGCGGATTGGGTCCGCGAGATCGCCGGGATGCTCCCCCGATTCCCCGGTTTGTATGCGGATGTAGCCCATCACATGGTCATGGAGGATGCCGACATTCCCAAGTTCCGGGAAGCCTACGCGGCGATGTGCCGCGATTTCCCCGGAGTGATCCAGAAGAGACTCCTGTTCGGAATCGATTGGCATGTGGTCACACGGGTAGACCGGTATGCCGAGTTCCTGGAGAGGTATCGGCGGGTGCTGGAGGAAGGATCGGTCTTCCGCCCGCCGGAGATGAAGGATTTCCTCGGCGGAAACGCGCTCCGCTTCCTGGGCCTGCTGCCCCCCTCGCGGAAAGAAAATTCCCGCTGGTCGAAGAATTGGAGGCGGCTGAAATCCTTCTACCGCAAGAACCGCATCCGCCCGCCGAAATGGTTCCGGGATGCGTCGCTGATGAAGGAATGAAGATCCCCCGGGGGAACGCCTGCCCTCCGCTTGACCGATTTGGGCGGTCGTGGTAAATTCTGTCCATTCCAACGGAAAGGCGCATCTTATGGATATCATTATTCTTGCGACGGTGAAAAGGATGGCGGTTGGCGGTGATGCCAAGTCGCCTTGTCGTATTGCGCCTGTAGATCGGTAACTCCCCCCCCAACATCGAGCCACGGGCGCAGTGCAAAGCCCGTGGTTTTTTATTTAGCCACGGTGTCGGAAAAAAGCCGTGGTTTTATTTTTTGCAATGAGGGTGAAATGGCTGAAAAACAGGAAGAAAAGACGGGCACTATCGCCGAACGGCTGGCGATCCTGTGGGAGTATTCCGCGGGATTTCGGCTCCGCTATCTGTTTGCAGTAGGTGCGCAAATAGGTTCGAGCGCGACGAAGGCGGGCACGTTCTTCCTCCTCGGAATCCTGGTGGATGGGACCCTCGGGGAGTCGGCGTTCGCCCGCCTGCTGCCGCTGTTGGCGGCCGGGATTATCGCTTTGGCGCTGGGCGAAGGTCTGTTTTCTTTCGGCAGCGGGCGCCTGACGGCCGGGGTTTCCGAGGGCGTCGTCCGGCGTCTGCGCAACTTGCTCTACGACCACATCCAGCATCTTCCGTTTTGCTATCACGACCGGATGGCCACCGGCGAGTTGATCCAGCGCAGCACGTCCGACGTGGACGCGGTGCGCCGGTTCTTCGCGGATCAGGCGATCGGAGTGGCGCGGATTGGGATGCTGTTTCTGGTCAACCTGGCCGCCCTGCTGTTCCTCCATGCGAGGCTGGCGCTCCTTTCGATCGTCGTGGTGCCGTTCATCGTCGCCGTGTCGGTCTTCTTCTTCCGCCGCGTGGCCAAGGTGTACGACGAATACCAGGACCAGGACGCGGTCCTTTCCACCATGCTGCAGGAGAACCTGGCCGGCGTGCGGGTGGTGCGGGCCTTCGCCCAGCAGGATTTTGAATCGGCGAAATTCGAGAAGGAGAACACCGAGAAGTACCGCCGCGGGCGGGCGCTCCTGTTGCTGCACGCCCTTTTCTGGCCCTCGACCGACATCCTGTGCGCCTCGCAGATCCTGATCGGATACGTGCTCGGGGCGGTGATGGCGATCGGGGGGGAGATCACCGTCGGGCAGTACATCTCCTACACCGGGATGGTGGTCTATCTGATCTGGCCGATGCGCGATCTCGGCCGCTTGGTCGTCCACGCCTCCAACGGCCTCGTTTCGGCCTACCGGACAAAGGAGATCCTCCGCGAAAGCCGCGAAGACCTCGATACCGGGACCGTCGCTCCTTCGGCGCCCTTGCGCGGGGAGGTCGAATTCCGCGGAGTGGGTTTCGAGTACCGCGGGGAGGAGAGCATCCTGCGCGACATCAGCTTCCGCTGTGATCCCGGCCGGGCGGTCGCGCTGCTCGGGCCGACCGGATCCGGAAAGACTTCGCTGGTGAACCTCCTGCCGCGCTTCCACGAATACACGTCCGGGAGCATTCTCCTCGACGGCGTGGAACTGCGCGAGTACCCGAAACGCTGCCTGCGCCGGCAGATCGGCATCGTCGAGCAGGAACCGTTCCTCTTCTCGCGCACGATCCGGGAAAACATCGTCTACGGCGTGGAGCGCGAGGTCCCGGACGACGAAGTGACGGAGGCGGCGCAGGCGGCCGCCATCCACGAGGTGATCCTCGGCCTGCCCGACGGCTACCGGACCCTGGTCGGCGAGAAGGGCGTCACGCTCTCGGGCGGGCAGCGCCAGCGGATCGCGATCGCCCGTGCGCTGCTCAAGGATCCGCGCCTGCTGATCCTGGATGATTCGACCTCGTCGGTGGACACGGAGACGGAGGCTGAGATCCGCAAGGCGCTTGAACGGCTGATGCGGGGCCGGACGACCTTCATCATCGCCCACCGCGTGCAAAGCGTCATGCGCGCCGATCTGATCCTCGTCTTGGAGAAGGGGCGGATCATCCAATCCGGCACTCACGACTCGCTGATGGCGGAAGAAGGCTTCTATCGGCGGATCTTCCGGCTGCAGTCGCGGATCGAGGAGGAAGTGGAGGGCGAGCTGGAGGCGGAGGCGGGCGGGGTAGGCGGAGCGGTGGTTTCCTAGTCCGCTCGTCGTCCCGGCGCCTGCCCCTGTGAAGCAGGCTGCCATCCAATTAATGGATGGCAGCCGGAATGCGGAACAGGGGTGATCCAAGCCAGGATCCGGGAACGGGCGGGATGTTTTCAGAGGCGCATGCTCTGGATCCCCGATTCAAGCGCGCGGGATGACAGCCGCGGTCAAGTTCGCCATGCCCGAGGGCTTTAATAGGGCATCCGGAAACCGTTGGAGTCTTTTCTTGGACGCATGCCCTGGATCCCCGATGCGAACTCTCGGGGATGACAGCAATCATCAAGTTCGCTATGCCCGCGTGGAAAAAGCCGCCCCCCGAGCGCTACCAACGGGAGCAGTAATCTGGGCAACGGAAAACCCGGAGCATGCCTGACGGACGCCTGCCAAGAACACGCGGGGGTGACGGATCTTTTTTTTGGAGAATTGCGTATGGCCATCGATCAATGGGAAGAAGAAGAATTCGACGAATCCTGGGATACCGGCACCCTGCGCCGGATGCTGGAACTCGCCGCCCGCCACAAGGCGTGGTTGTGGGGTTTTGTCGGCACTGTCGCCTTGGTGGCGCTTTCGGATTCGTACTTCAACTATCTGAAGAAGCTGGTGATCGACGAAGCAATCATCCCCGGCGAACCCCGGGCGCTGATCCGGATCGGCGGGCTGTTCCTCCTGCTCTCCCTTGCCCAGGCGGCCATGGTCTTCACGTTCATCTACCTGGCCGGCTTGCTCGGCGAGCGGATCCAATACGACCTGCGCCGCAGCATGTTCGCCAAGCTTCAGGAGCTTTCCTTCAGCTACTTCGACCGGACCCCCGTCGGCTGGATCATGTCGCGGGTCACCTCGGATCCTTCCAAGGTGGCGGACCTCGTGACCTGGGGCCTGCTCGATTCCACCTGGGCGGTGATGAGCATCGTCTCCTCGGTGGGTTTCATGCTCTACCTGAAGTGGGATCTCGGGATCCTGGTCTTCCTGACGATCCCGGTGCTGGTAATGGCCGGGGCGCTGTTCAAACAGCGCATCATCCGCCAGTTCCGCAAAGTGCGCCGGGTGAACTCGAAGATCACCGCCGCCTTCAACGAGACAATCACCGGGGTGCGGGTGATCAAGGCCCTCGGGCGCGAACAGCGCAACCTGCGCGAATTCCGGGTTCGGACCGACGAAATGTACGCCGCCGGATTCCGCGCGGCGTGGCTCTCGGCCCTGTTCCTGCCGGTGGTGCAGGGGATCGGCGCCTTGGCGCTGGCGGCGGTGGCTTGGTTCGGCGGGGCGCAGGTCCTTGGAGGCACGGTCTCGATCGGTACGATCCAAGCCTTCATCGGATACGTCACCTTCATGCTTTGGCCGGTGCAGGACCTGGCGCGCGTGTTTTCCGAGATGCAGCACGCCATCGCCTCCGCCGAGCGCTCCTTTTCGCTGGTGGATTCGCGGCCCGAGATCGTCGACCGCCCCGGCGCCGTCGCAGCCGAATCCTTGCGCGGGGCGGTGGAATTCGACCGCGTATCCTTCTGGTACAAGGAAGGCGAGCCGGTGCTGGAGGATTTCTCCCTGCGGGTGGGCGAGAACACTTCGATCGCGCTCGTCGGTCCGACCGGCGGGGGCAAGACGACCATCGCCAGCCTGCTGTGCCGGTTCTACGAGCCGCGCCGCGGCGTGATCCGCATCGCCGGGCGGGATTACACCACGCTGACCCAGAAAGCGATCCAATCCCGGATCGGCGTCGTTCTGCAGACTCCGCACCTCTTTTCCGGGACCGTCCGCGAAAACATCCGCTACGGACGCCTGGACGCGACCGACACTGAAATCGCCGAGGCGGGGCGCGTCGCCGGGGCCGACGAGTTCATCCGGACGCTCGAGAAGGGCTACGATACCGAGGTCGGCCAGGGCGGCAACCGGCTCTCCACCGGGCAGAAGCAGCTGATCAGCCTGGCCCGGGCGGTGCTGGTCCAGCCCGATATCCTGATCATGGACGAGGCCACCAGCTCGGTCGACACGGTCACCGAGGCGCTGATCCAGCGCGGGATGGAGAGCCTCATGCACGGCCGAATCTCGTTCGTCATTGCCCACCGGCTATCCACCATCCGCCGCGCCGACCGGATCGTCGTCGTCGAGAGCGGGCGGATCTGCGAGCAGGGCACCCACGCCGAATTGCTCCGCCTGCGCGGGAGGTATCACCGGCTGTACACCCAGCAGTTCCGGATGGAGCGGCTGCGCGAGATCGACCTGGGCACCGCCCGCGGGCTGCTGGACGCGGGGCAACCCTAAGGGTTCCCAAGGGTTGCCGCCAACCCTTGGGAACCCTTAGGGTTGCCAAGGGTTCGGGTACAATTGCGCCCATGCCGTTTGTCGCGTTTCTTTCGGGGGCCATGGTCATTTCGCTTTCCGGAGTCATGGCCCCCGGCCCGGTCACCGCGGTTACGATCGGAAAAGGGGGCCGGTCCCCCCACGCCGGCGCCTGGATCGCCGTAGGGCATGGGATCGTCGAAATTCCCCTCATGATCCTGCTCGCGCTGGGGATCGGCCGGTTCCTGGCCGACCCCGCCGTGAAGATCGTTTTCGGCGCGCTCGGCGGCCTCTTTTTGCTGTACATGGCGGTTGGATTGCTGCGCCAGGCCGGGCGGGCGGCGGTCGCCCCGGCGGCGTTCGCCGGAACCCCGCTCGCCGCTGGGATCCTGCTCAGCCTGGGCAACCCCTATTTCTTCCTCTGGTGGGCGACGGTCGGCACGGCGCTGATCCTGCAATCCTGGGAGTTCGGGCTGGCGGGCTTTATCGGCCTCTGCGTGGGACACTGGCTGTGCGATTTTTTTTGGGGATATTTCCTCTCGGCGCTGTCCTTCGCCGGCGGCAAGTTCTTCGGCAACCGCTTCCAGCGCGCGGTCTTCGCTGTCTGCGGCGTGGGTTTGCTTTTCTTCGGCGGACGCTTCCTCTATGACGCGGTCGCTTCGCTTCTTGCTTGACTTCGGGATTTTTCACCGCAAAGACGCCAAGAACGCAAAGAATTCCTCAGGATAAAAAAAACGAGACGGCTCAGCCGGTGGTCGTCATCCCGGCGCCCGCCCTCGGCGTGTTCTGCGCCGGGGGTGTTTTTTTCCGGTATCGATCGAATGAGAAAAAAACGCTGGATCCCGGCTTCGAGCATCCCCGCTTTGCGCGTGCAGGCGCCGGGATGACGAACAAAACCAATATCACAGCAAGGTTTTCTAACAGGGTGTTGAAAAAGCCCGTAAAGGGTGTCATTGCGAGCGACCGCAGGGAGCGAAGCGATCTCCTTCGCTGGAAAAAGAGGGAGATTGCTTCGCCCGCCCCGGCGCGGGGTGGGCCGGGGGCGTTTCGCTCCCCCGGTCTCGCCGCGGCGAAGCCGGGGCGGGGCTCGCAATGACATCGCTAGGCTTTTTCAACACACTGCTAATGGTTTTTCCACGAGAATAGATAGCCCAAGCAGATACATAAAAAACTCTACGTCCTTCGCGTCTTCGCGGTGAAGAGGTTTACCCCGAAAGCGGCTTGAATCCCTCGCCCAGTGCCTCGTGCGCCTGGCCGATCACCACGAACGCCCCCGGATCCGCCTCGTGGATGATTTCCTTGAGCGGGTTGACCTCCGAGCGGCTGACGACACAGAAGAGAATCGGCCGTTCCTCTCCGGAATACAAACCCATTCCCTGCCACGTCGTCACGCCGCGGCTCAGGTCACGCATGATCTTCTCACCCACCTCTTGCGGCCGGTCTGTGATGATGGTGGCGGCGCGCACTACGCCAAAGCCTTCCGAAGCCAGCTCCGCCGCCAGGCCGCAGACGTACAACCCCACCACCGCGTACAGCGCCAAAGTCCAGCCGAAGGCCAGCCCTGAACCGATCACCACCAGCGTGTCGGTGAGCAGGTAACTTTCGCTGAGGGGGATGCCGCGCCATTTGCCCAGCAGCCGGGCGAGGATGTCGGTCCCGCCGGTGGTCCCCTTGGCGCGGAAGACAAGTCCCAGCCCGCCGCCGAGCAGCGCGCCGCCGAACAGCGCGTTGAGGAAGGAATCGTCGGTGAGGTTCCTGGGGAGGAACAATCCCAGCACGTCGATCAGGACGGCGTACACGCCCACGGCCAGGAACGTGCGGAGCAGGAAGCGGCGTCCGCCCAGGAAGCGCCAGCCGAGCAGGAACAGCGGGATGTTGAAGAGGATGATCATCACGCCGATCGGCCAGCCGCTGTAGCGGTTGACGATCTGCGCGATCCCGCTGACCCCGCCCGCGGCCAACCGGCCGGGGATCAGGAACAGGTCCAACCCGACGGCTTGGATCGCCGAGCCGAGGATGATCATTATGATGTCCCTCAGGGTGGCCCAGGATTTCATGGCTTCATCTCCGATTCGTCGATTTCCAAAAAGCGATTGTACTCGGATTGACCAACCGGGGCATGGGGGAGCGGACGCGCGGCCAAGCGGGGTGGGCGAATCCGGCCGCAGATCATGGACCGCAGACCATGGACTATAGACCACGGACCATGGACCATAGACCATGGACTATGGACCATAGACGATGGCCGATTATCACTCGTGCGTTCTAATTGGCTTCCAAAGGAAAAATGAAAAAAACATCACACAATGTGCCGAACGCGCTCCTAGGCGCACGGAGAAACCAGGAGGAAAGACGGCCATGGTCCGCCGTCCATCGTCCGTGGTCTGAGACATCGCGATAGTATTCCGCGCATGATGTACAATAATCCTATGGGGGAAGACCGTTCGCAGGAGAATCCCATGGCTCACCGCAACCATTTCGCTTCCGACAACTGTTCCGGAATCTGCCCGGAGGCGCTGCAAACCCTATTGGAAGCCAACCAAGGCTATGAAATATCCTACGGCGAGGACCCCTGGACGGAGGAGGTTTGCGAAGAACTGCGGCGGATTTTCGAGACGGACTGTGAAGTTTTTTTCGTGTACAACGGCACCGCCGCCAACTCGCTGGCGCTGTCCGCCTCCTGCCAGTCCTATCACAGCATCATCTGCGCGGATACCGCCCATGTGGAAACCGACGAATGCGGCGCGCCCGAATTCTTCACCAACGGCGCCAAACTGCTGACAGGCAAGCACGTCCAAGGCAAGCTGCAGCCCGAAAGCATCGAGCGGATCTTCCACGGCGGGCGCGGAATCCACTTCCCCAAACCGCAGGCGGTCAGCGTCACCCAGTCCACCGAACTCGGCACTTCCTACCGGCCGGCGGAGCTGCGGGAAATCAGCCGGGTCGCCATGAAGAACAACCTTCACATCCATATGGACGGGGCGCGTTTCGCCAACGCCCTGGCGTTCCTCGGACTGACGCCCAAGGAAATCAGCTGGCAGTGCGGGGTGGACGTGCTGTGCCTGGGCGGAACGAAGAACGGCCTGGCGGTCGGGGAGATCGTGATGTTCTTCAACAAACCGTTGGCGGAAGATTTCGCCTACCGCTGCAAACAGTCCGGCCAGCTGGCCTCGAAGATGCGTTTTCTGGCCGCGCCGTGGAAGGGGCTGCTGCGGGATGGAATCTGGCTTAAGCATGCGGCCCACGCCAACCGATGCGCGGCGCTTCTCGCCGCACAACTCCGCGACCTGCCGGAGTTGGAAATCCAGATGCCGGTCGAAGCCAACGCGGTCTTTGTGAGGATGCCGCTGGCGTTGATCCGCAACCTGCACGATCAGGGATGGCATTTCTACAACTTCATCGGCGAGGATGGCGTGCGGCTGATGTGCTCGTGGAACACGCGGGAGGAAGATATCCGCGAGTTTGTGGGGGAGGTGAAGAAGAACTTGGCTAAGACATCCTAGCCGTCGGCCCCTCGATTATCCCTCACCTTTGCCGAAAGGCCATCGGCGTTCCCCTCTCCCAGCATAGGCTGGGAGAGGGGTTTGGGGTGAGGGGGGAAAAGCCGAAAAGGATGGACCATACAGTATCCTGGGTGTCGGCTGAAAACACCCTCACTCGCGAAATCTTCGCATTGGAAGATCGCCAATGCTCATCGCTCGGGGGGCAGCCCGTCCCGGCTCCGCCGTGCGGGCCGGGGGCGCGGGCATGACAATCTTGTCCGTCATCCCCGCGCCTGCCCCCGCGGGATATCCCGGAACCGGAGAAGTCCGGTGCCGGGATGGACATGAAGTGGGGGTGATCTCAGCGGGGATCCAGTGGCTTGATCGGTGATGTCCACAGCGGACGCTGAGAGCCGCTGGATGCCCGCGAAAGACACCCAGGCATGACGAACTTCTTTCCGTTTCCGAAAATCAAAAAAGGCCCGGCATGATGCCGGGCCTTTGTCCTGTCCGAAGGATTCACCGTCTTACTTGCCCGCGCATCTTCGGATCCATAATGTCGCGCAGCGCATCGCCGACCAGATTCCACCCCAGGACAAAGAGAATCAGGGTGATGCCCGGGTAGACGATGATGTACCAGTACTTCGTGAACACCGAAATGTAGTTTCGCGCGAACGAAATCACCTGGCCCCAATCCGCGTACCCGACCTCCGTCCCGATGCCGAGGAACGACAACGCCGCGAAGGAGATTACCAGACTCCCGATGTCCATCGACGCCAGGACGAGCGTGGGATAGATCGCATTGGGGACGATGTGCTTGAACAGGATCCGCAGGTCGCTCACGCCCACCACCCGCGCGGCCATGATGTAATCCCGCTCGCGGATCGAAAGGATGTCGCCGCGGATCAGGCGCGCGTAGCTCATCCACCCGAAGGTGATGATCGCGATCGTCGGTGGCCAGATCCCCTTTCCCAGAATGGGGGTGAGCACCGCCGAGAGGGTGAGCGCGGCGAAAATGAACGGGAAGGCCATGAAGACCTCGGTGATGCGCATCAGCACTTCGTCGAGCCAGCCGCCGTAAAAGGCGGAGACGGATCCGATAATGATCCCGATCAGCAGAGTCACGCCCTCGATGATCACCCCGACGATGATCGCCGTCCGCGTCCCCCACACCAGGCCGTAAAAAATATCCCATCCGCCGCTGGACGTGCCGAGGATGTGGACCCACTCGTCAGAGCCGGTCAGCGGCTTGTACCAGAAGGGCAGTTCCGGCGGCCGGCGCAGCCATTTGTCGCCCGGCGGAAACGGGACGGCGTTGTATCCGTCGCGCGGGATCATGAACGGATCGGCGTTCTCCACCGGCGGGATGATCACCGGCGCGAAAAGCGCCACCAGAACAAAGAACAGGATCAGGCAGATGCCGATCACCGACAGCGGGTTGGTCAGCACACCGCGGAAGATGCGGTAAAACTCCGGCCCGAGAAACCGCTCCAGCCGCCCGATTTCCCTCAGCGGGATGGCTTCTTCCGAAAGAGTCATCATCGATGCGCGTGCGTTCTTCATGGAGAAGGCGACCTTTCAGCTCAGCCGGATCCGCGGATCGAGCATGGCGTAGAGGATGTCGACGACCAGGTTGGACAGGATCAATATCAGGCCGGTGACCATCGTGAAGGCGAGCACGGTCACCACGTCGAAGCTCCCGGCGGCGTTGGCGGCGGCCGAGCCCATGCCGGGGTAGTTGAAGATCGTCTCGGTGATCACCACGCCACCGAGCAGGTAGGCGACGGTGATCCCGCTGTAGGTGGCCACCGGAATCAGCGCATTCGGGCGGGCGTGTTTGTTGATCACGTCCTTCTCGGTCGCGCCCTTGGCGCGCGCCGTGGTGACGTATTCCTGGCGCAGGGTTTCCAGCATCGAGGAGCGGGTGATGCGCAGAAAGGCCGCCCAGGAAGTGTAGGAGAGGGTGATGATCGGAAGGACCAAGTGGCGGATGGCGTCCCACCAAATGTCCAACCGGCCGTTGAGGATCGCGTCCACGGTGATCAGGCTGGTGTATTGCCTGTAGTCCGGGGAGAGGATCACCATTTTCACCGAATCCGAAATCCTTTCCACCGGAAACCAGCGCAGTTGGGCGTAGAAAATCATCATCAGCAGGATCCCCAGGACGAACACGGGAAAGGAGTATCCGACGATGCTGAACACCCGCGCCAGTTGGTCGATCCATTGGTTGTGCCGGACCGCCGCCTGCACTCCGAGCCACACTCCGACGAGGATGATCGGGAGAAACGCGTACAACGTCAGTTCCAGGGTGGCCGGAAAACGCGCTTGCAACAGCTCGACGACCGGGCGGCTGAACGAGCGCGAGAAGCCGAACTCGCCGCGCAGGATCCCGCCGACCACCTCCCCCTCGTTGTCCGGATCCGGCCGGCCGACCAGCCAGTGCCAGTATTGCATGTAGATCGGATCGTTGAGGCCGTACTTGGTGATGATCCCCTGCATCACGGCCTCGTTCTTGGGGATATCCCGGATGTACAGCGCGGAGCGCGCCGACGGGCCGAGGATCCACAGCATGAGGAAGATCAGAATCGTCATCCCGACCAGGGTGATCGGCATGATCAGCAGTCGGCGGATGATGTAATTGATCACGGGCAATTCCTCTGTCTTTTCGTTTCCGGCGGGACGTTCCCCTCCCGTCCACGGGACGGGAGGGGAACGTTTTGGTCCAGCGGAAGCAGGCTCCCGCTAGCCAGAACGGGTTAACTCTTCCACAACACGTAGTAGTAGTTGTAGGAATACAGCGAGTTGGTGTAGTACCCGTTCACCCAGCGCTGCATGTAGCGGCGTGCGCCGGTTTGCGCCAGGATGACCGCCGGCGCGTTTTCAAAGTACAGCTTGTTGAAGTCCTTGTAGATCGCGGTCCGCTTGGCCGGATCGGTTTCCGTGGCGCCCTGTTCCACCAGCGGCCGGAACTGATCCAGCAGTTCCTGCGGCAGACCCTGCTTGCCGCCGAAAGCCCCCGCGGTGTAGGTGAAGGTCCAGTTGTGCGGATCGGGGATGTCTTCGATCCAGCCGATGATGAAGAACGGCAGCTTCTTGGTCTGGTAGGCTTCCAGATAGTTCGGCCATTCCAGGCTCTGGGATTCCACCTTGAACTTCGGGTTGACGGCGCTGATGTTGTCGCGGAAGATCTGGGCCACCGCTTGGCGCGAGGTGTTGCCGGCGTTGTAGCCGACGATCAGCCGGAAACCGGTATCCCACAGGCTCTTTCCGTCCTCGGATTTCCAGGTTGAGGCTTTGAACTCCGCCTCGCACATGGCCGGGTCGTAGGTGTAGTGGTCGCCGTCCGGATCGTCGCCGAGCTCGCCGAGCAGCATCACGTTGTTGGCCTGAACGCCCTCGCCCTGGGCCACGTCGCGGATGTAGATGTCCCAGTCGAAGCAGTAGTTGAAGGCCTTGCGGATGTGGATGTCGGAGAAGAAGTCCGGCGGAACGCCGTTGCCGTCGATCTTGCCGGAGCCGATGAAGTCGTTGCCGCCTTCGGTGTTGATCTTGAAGTTGAAAAAGGCGTCGGTCCGGTTGGAGACGTCCTGGTTGACGTAGCGGACGAGCGGCTTGGCGGCGTCGTCGATCGTGCACACTCCGGCCTGGTCGCAGGTGGCGCCCACTTCTTCATCCATCACCGGCCAGTCCTGCGCGCTCCCGGCCTGGATCATGTCGGCATCGCCGGCCAGCATTGCCGCAAAGCGGGTGCTGAATTCCTCGACGAATTTGATGATCACGGTCTTGAGCTTGGGGGCGCCGGTCGGAGCGCCTTCCCAGAGCGGCTTGGAAACCCAGTAATCCTCGTTCGATTCGAGGATCACTTCGGTATCGCCCCATTCCTTCAGCTTGTAAGGGCCGGTTCCGTTGGCTCCCTTGCCGAGCTGCTTCTGGTTCACCTCTTCGGAGGTCGGGGCGTAGTAGTTCTGCCAGGTGCCGCAGTCGCCGTCCCACCCGCCGTTGGCGGCCACCCAGTCCTGTTCCTGAATGCTGCCCCAGAAGCCGGCGAAGGTGATCACGAACGGACCCCAGGGCTGGGCCAGGTGGAAGGTGACGGTGTTGGCCGCGTTGTCGGCGACGATCTTGGATTTCACCGTCTCGCACAGGCCCGCCAGCGCCGCGGGGTCCTCCGCCTTGAGCGCTTCGCGGTTGTCGATCAATCCCTTCGACTCGTCGGGATCCAGCTGGTCGACGATGTCGTTCCAGACCGTGCTGCCCATCAGCGGCTCAATGAACAACCACTGTGGGGAGATCGATCCGGCCGAGAGCACGCCGCGCTGGAAGCTGAAGGCCACGTCATCGGCCGTCATTTCACTGCCGCTGTGGAACTTTACGCCCTTGCGCAGCTTGAAGGTGACGGTCAGCCCGTCGGCCGAGACGCCGCCGTTTTCCTTGGTCGGCACTTCTGTGGCCAGCATCGGGACCAGTTCGGTCTTCACGTCCCGCTTGTAGGTGACCAGCGTGTCGTAGACGTTCTGGAGAATTTCGCCGCTCGCGGTGTCGTAGGCCAGCGTCGGATCGAGGGTGTCCGGGCCGCCGGCGATCTCCTGGATCACGAAGGTCGTCGGGTCTTTGGACTTGAAGCCCGCGGAAAAGTCCGCGGCTTTTGGTCCGCAGGCGGACAGAACCAGGAGCGCGACGATTGCGGTCGTGAAGGTTGTCGCCAAGGTTCGCTTTCGCATGTTCTTTCCTCCTTAGGGAATGTTCGGAAAGACTACGAGCTTGCACGGACGCAATTGCCAGAATTGGATGCTTTCCGCCACCTCCTTTCCTAAGCGTCCCGCCTCTCCCTGCGATTCTTGCGGTTCTCTTCTCCCGTGGTGCGCTTAGCCCTGCTTCATGAATCGTTCCGCGAAGTGGCACGCCACCCAGTGCCCGGCGTGCGCTTCGCGCCACTCCGGCTCCTCTTCCACGCACCGGGTTTCCGCGTACATGCAGCGGGTGTGAAAGACGCATCCGGCGGGCGGATTGGCCGGGCTGGGGACGTCGCCGGCGAGGATGATCCGCTGGCGTTGCTCTTCAAGCACCGGATCGGGGATTGGGATGGCCGAGAGCAGCGCCTGGGTGTAGGGGTGCAGCGGATCGACGTACACCTCCTCGCGGTCGGCCAGCTCCATCAGCCTGCCCAGATACATCACCGCCACGCGGTTGGAGATGTGGCGGACCATGCTCAGGTCGTGGGCGATGAACAGGTAGGTCAGCCCCATCTTCTTCTGGATGTCTTCCAGCAGGTTGACCACCTGGGCCTGGATCGAGACGTCGAGGGCCGAGATCGGCTCGTCGCACACGATAAAGGAGGGATCCAGCGCCAGCGCCCGGGCGATCCCCACCCTTTGCCGCTGGCCGCCGGAGAATTCGTGCGGGTAGCGTCCGGCGTACAGCGGATTGAGCCCCACCACCTGCAAGAGGTACGCGACCCGGTCGTTTTTTTCCTTGCCGCGGCAGGTATTGTGGACTTCCAGCGGTTCGCTGACGATCTCGCCGATCGTCATCCGCGGGTTTAGCGAGGCGTAGGGGTCCTGGAAAATCATCTGCATCTTGCGCCGCCGCCCCCGCAACGCCTGGCCGCGCAGTTGGATCAGGTCTTCGCCGTCTAATTCCACGCTTCCGGCGGTCGGCCGGTACAGTTGGAGGATCGCCCTTCCGGTGGTGGATTTGCCGCAGCCGCTTTCCCCCACCAGCCCGAGGGTTTCCCCGCGGATGATGTCGAAGGAGATCCCGTCGACGGCTTTGATCGATCCCACCTGGCGCTGGAACACGCCGCGCAGGATGGGGAAATGCATCTTGAGGCCGCGGACCCGCAGCAGGACGTCGGAGGATCGGGGGGCTTCGGCGTTGGTGGGCATGCTCATCCTCGCGGCTTCCCGGCATCGATGTTCCACCAGCAGGCCGCCGTGTGCCCGTCGTTGACCGATTCGAGCGGCGGATTCTCCGCTTTGCATCGGTCGAAGGCGTACGGACAGCGCGGCACGAACGGGCATCCCACCGGAGGCTGGCACATGTCCGGCGGAAGGCCCTTGATGTTGGTCAGCCTCACCGTCTGCTGTTCGTCCAGGCGCGGGAGCGATCCCAGCAGGCCGCGCGTGTAAGGGTGCTGGGGGTTGGCGTAGAGTTCCTTGACCGTGGCGTGCTCGACGATGAACCCGGCGTACATCACCGCCACGCGGTGGGCGATCCCCGCAATCACCCCCAAATCGTGGGTGATCCAGATGATCGCCATCCGGTATTCGTCGCGGAGCTTTTTCACCAATTCGACGAACTGGGCCTGGATGGTCACGTCGAGCGCAGTGGTGGGCTCGTCGGCGATCAGCAGGTCCGGGTTGCACGCCAAGGCCATCGCGATCATCACCCGCTGGCGCATCCCCCCGGAAAATTGGTGCGGGTAATCCGCCAGCCGCTTTTCGGGGCAGGGAATGCCGACCTGGTTCAGGAGTTCCACCACCCGGGTCCGGGCGTCGGTGAACGACATCTTCTTGTGGATGAAAAGCGGTTCGGCGACCTGCTTCTCGATGGTGATCACCGGATTGAGCGAGGTCATCGGGTCCTGGAAGACCATCCCGATCTGCGATCCGCGGACGCGGCGGATCTCCTCCGGCGCCATGCGCAGCAGGTCCTGCCCGCGGAACATCGCCTTTCCGGATTCGATCCGGCCCGGCGGCATGGGGATCAGCCGCAGGAGGGAGTGCACGGAAACGCTTTTCCCGCAGCCGCTTTCGCCGACCACGCCCAGCGTCTCGCTCTCATCCACGTGGAAACTCACGCCGTTGACGGCGTGCACCGTTTCCGTTTCGGTATAGAATTTTGTCACCAGGTCTTTTACCGCGAGGACTTCGGGCATGGATTCCTATCCGCCAGTCTGAGGATCGGGTGGGGTGGTGTTGCCGAAAACGATCATATGTAGGGATTTTAGCATAATGTTGTTCTTTTTGAGTTATCGCAAGCAGCCCAAAAGGGCCATCTTTGTCCGCCGTCTTTCCAACTCGCACCCGCCAATTCTACAGCCTCTTTGCGGATTCTGCCGGCCGCCCGGACACCGCCTTTGGGAGGGTTCGGTCGATGCCAAACCGGGCCGTGCGTTCCAGCGGGCTGCCCCTGCCTCCCGGAAGACGATGCGTGGGCGGTTTACCCCTCCACCCAGACCGCTTGGCTGCTGTTCCAACCGATCCTCCCCGTCAACCTGGGCAAGAAATCCGGGGCCGCCGCGGAGTAGAGGTCGCCGTTTTCCAGCGCGATCAGCAGTGTGTCGCCGGAGACGGCGTCCCAGATCAGCAGACTCACGTTTGCCGCAAGGATCTCCCGCCAATCTGCTCCGGCGGGTTTGACCGCCACCCGGCCGCGGCGGTCCGCGACGACTTCCCACGCCTGATGGCCTGCGGCGGAAACCGCCGGATGGTAGGAGGCTCCCGCCGCCGGCGGATCGTAGCGGCTCTCCCCATCGGCGGAAAAGAGGGCGGCCGGATAGGCGTAGAAAACCCCGCTTTCGGCGAGCCAGAAGACTTCCAAGGTTTGTTCCTCCATCAGCCGGATAGGCTCCGGCCGGTCGGGCGGAAGCAGGTACGTCCCGGGGGAAATCCCGCACTCGCAGTCCGGGCCGACGGAAACCATGGCGGTCCGGTTTCCGGGGGACCAGGCGGGTCGGGCGTGCAGGCATCCTTCCAGGACCGGCGCCGCCTCGCCGGTGACCAGATCCACCGCCCGCAAATCGCGGGCGATGCATTCTGTGTCGCTGTCGTACACCAGGTAATGGGTCCCGTCCCGCCAGCCGACGAAGTTGAGGTGGGTGCCCAGCGGCGCCGGCTGGGGGATCATTTCGCCGTCGGATAGGCGCACCGCCCAGAAGCCCTGCATCGGGTCGAAGGTCACGTACGTTTGGCCGTACGGCGGAAGCCAATTGACCCCGAAGAAGAGCAGGTAATCCCCGTCCGGAGACCAGATCGGATGGATTGCCTGGGAAGGATCCTCCGCATGGCGCCGGGATTCCTCCCGCTCGCGGTCATAGGTAAAGAGGTCCGTCGTAGGCCCCAGGATCGCATTGACGTACGCCAAGACCCCGCCTTGTCCGGGCCGCCAAGCCAGGTTCGGGAATTCGGTGATCGCGTAGTAGGCGAACGCCTTTAGGGACAGAGAATCGAGTGCCAAGTCCAGGCGGGTGATATCGAGCAGGCGGGCGACGGTCGTCGTACTTCCTCCGGGGATATCCACCAGGAGCAGGTCGATGCCCGTCTTCCCGATCGCCGCCACGGCCAGGCTGTCGCCGCCGGGCGCAACCGCGTCATGCAAATCCTGGTTGCATTTGCCGGTTCCATATTCGGACATCCGGGTGGGAAAGCCGCCGTCGGGGTTGGCGATCCAAATCCCTTGGCCGCTGTCGAAGAGAACGTGCGGCCCGGAGGCATTCAAACCGGCGGGCGCAGGGGTTTCGGCGGGAGTTGTCGGGATCGGTGTATTCTTTGCGATCTGGGAGGGGGAGGCCTCGGTCGCGGGCGGAGGGGTCGGGCTGGATCCGGAGGCGGCTGGTGAGGCGGATGGATTGCTTCCGCAAGCGGCAAGGAACAGCGGCAGGAGGAAGGAAGCGAAAAGGATCCGGGGATTGAGCATTTTTCCGGGAGACCCGATCCATTCGGCCCGATGCGGAGCGATTATACCCCCGGCTGGAAATCCCCCCGATCGCCGCTTGGATAGTCATTCCGAAGAGACCTCAGAATAATTGCAGGGGATAAGCTCGGCCACAAAAAGCGCAAAAACCAAAAGAAAGATTGCATTTTCCGGCCTAATCCGGCCGCCCGTTTCGGAGTTATCCGGCCGGTGATTCCGGAGTTATCCGGCCACCCATTCCGGAGT